>CANFUB010000021.1 GCA_947450015.1 Bacteroidota bacterium
TAAAGGGTGATTTAAAAAGTCCTATTATTTGTCTTTATGGCCCTCCAGGTGTTGGTAAAACATCCTTAGGTCGCAGTATCGCAAAGGCATTAGGTCGTAAATATGTACGCGTATCATTGGGTGGTTTGCACGACGAGGCTGAGATCCGTGGACATAGAAAAACATACATAGGAGCCATGCCAGGCCGAATTATACAAAATTTAAAGAAAGTAAAATCGGGTAATCCCGTTTTTGTATTAGATGAAATTGATAAAGTAGGCAATGATTTTAGAGGCGATCCTTCTTCTGCTTTGTTGGAGGTATTGGATCCAGAACAAAACACCACATTCCACGACAACTATTTGGAATTAGACTATGACTTAAGCAAAGTAATGTTCATTGCTACAGCGAATTCTTTGGATACCATTCAACCTGCCTTGCTAGACAGAATGGAAATCATCGAATTGAGTGGCTATACAGTGGAAGAAAAAATTCAAATAGCTCAAAAATATTTGATTCCGAAACAGCGCACCATGCATGGTGTAAAAACCAATCAATTTAAATTAAGTGATGCGGTTTTAGAGAGTGTCATTGAAGAATATACACGCGAGAGTGGTGTTAGAAACCTTGAAAAGAAAATTGCTTCATTGGTGCGTCATAAAGCCATGCGAATAGCCTCTGGTGAAACCATGGAAGTAAGCATGACCATAGAAGAAATGCAAAAAATCTTAGGTGCCGAAAAGATGGACAAAGAAATCTACCAAGACAATGAAACAGCAGGGGTGGTAACCGGTTTAGCTTGGAGCCCAGTAGGAGGAAGTATACTTTTCGTAGAAAGCACCTTGACACGCGGAAAAGGTGGAATGATATTAACAGGTAAATTGGGTGATGTAATGAAAGAAAGTGCAACCACTGCAATGACCTTCTTAAAAGCCAATGCCGATTATTTGAACATCGATTATAAAGTATTCAATCAATGGGATGCGCATATTCACTTCCCGGCAGGCGCCATTCCTAAAGACGGCCCAAGCGCAGGTATTACCATTTTAACTTCATTGGCCTCATTGTATACCCAACGAAAGGTAAAACCTTTCTTAGCCATGACTGGCGAAATAACCTTAAGAGGACGTGTATTACCAGTTGGAGGCATCAAAGAAAAAATATTAGCAGCTAAAAGAGCTGGCATTACTGAAATTATCATGTGCCATGAGAATCAAAAAGATGTGGAAGATATTCCGCAACAATACCTAAAAGGTGTAAAGTTTCATTATGTCGGTAGAATGTTAGAAGTTCTAGATTTAGCCTTAATGGACGAGAAAGTTGCCAAGCCTTTGAACATGGAAATCTTAAAAGAAGAAAAAAATTAATCACTTAATTTTTCAAATGAAATATTAAAAATGGCAATCCAATAGGTTGCCATTTTTGTTTACTCTAAATTTTAATTAAGCTTAAACTGCTTTCTAATTTTCATTGTATTTTTTCCATCCTTGTAAAATTTTCGTGTGGCTGGCAAATCCTTGCTTAATGAATATAGCACTAGTGTATCTTCATCAGTGAATTTATATAAATAGTCAGTCTTTGAAATTGAAATGGTATCAGCCTTGATAATATATTCAAAATTGTTACAACTTATTTCTTGGCAAGGACAGTCGTAGCGGCCATAATAAAATGAAGTTATAAATTCATCTTTGTCTAATTCAAAAGGGTAACCAACACTATCTTGAGCAAAGTAAATTCCAACTTTGCCATAATCTGAAGGATAATCTTTTTCAACCCAAAAAAAATTTAAATCTTTTACATCATGTTGATCATGACAAGAAGAAATGCCGAGTGTAAGAGTAATTAATAATATTACTCGCATATGAATCTATAAATTTCCTTCTAAATAATCCGTCATATTATCCCAATAAAATCGGTACCAACCACTGTCTAAAGCTTCAAACTTATCAGCAGGCACATCTGTTTGTGTAAATGTCATTTTACAACCGTCATCATTGGGCTCGAAAATAAATGTACAAGTTGAGAAATGGTCTTCAGGCCATCCATCTTCAGCAAATTGCCAAGCTTGCACGATTTTTTCACCGTCAATTAATTCAATGTTATAACCTTGGCAATAGCCCTCGAACACATCAAATTCTCCATCGATTTCGCGCGACATAGTGGCTTCGCTATTGGTGATTTCGCTGTGTAATTCTTGGTCCATGATAAGTTCGTAAACTTCTTTTGGTGTACCGCTAAATTGAACAATATGTTGAATGGTTTTTGTCTCCATGATAATAATATAATTAAGTCGTTACAAACATACTGCTTTATAATGCATATGTAAACAAAAAAGCCTTTTCAAAATCTGAAAAGGCTTTTTTGTATTTGGGAATTCTTTATTAATACTTAATTAATTTTTGAGCTTGTAAGACGCTATTTTGAGTCGTGTCAAATATAAGGTAGGCGTATATACCACTTACTAAATACGAGAGATCAATTGTTTCATTGTTTGTTACCAATTTTTCCAAAACAATTTTTCCATTCGCATCGTACAATACCATTTTCGAACTAGTATTAGTTGGCAATGCTATTGATATACTATTATGAAATGGGTTGGGATATGCGAGTGCTGTAAAAGTAGTTGGCAGACTTCCCAGCCTACTTAATTGTGGTTTTGTTTTAAGCCAGTCAACCCCTGTTGTGAAACTATCACCTGGCATATAGGAATAGCTAATGACTGGGAATCCAACACTTGCATTGTTGGTCCAAAATTGATGTTGGTAATTGGTGTCTGGCTTTAATTCGCCTAAATTCAGCGTATTTAAAATTGGTTTAGGTAAGCCAATCCAAAAACCACTAGTCTTCATTTCGACCCTTACTCTGTTTATATTTCTTATGGTCTGCAACAATGCATCATAAGTGCCAAGTGGAGTAATTGCTTTTCCCCATCCATCGATACTTGAAACTGTATTATACTCAAGCCTCAGTCGGATAGAATCAATAAAAGGATAAGGGCCAGTTGAGTCAACATCTTTTCCAAAATAAAATTGATCGAATGGAATTAATATACTGCCAGCAAATTTTGTTTGATAGGTACTTGGAAAAGTAAGAATGGTATTCTGAAATTGAGATATTTCTATAGTTCCATCAACCGTCGCATAACTGCCTTGAACACTTAATTCAGCACTATCAATTTTCAAATAATTGAAAGCGCTATCATCTGTAGAACTAATATTGGCCATATTAGCTTTTGGAAAATTTGCATGGCCAGGATACCAATCGGCATTTCCGAACTTAATGGTTTCAGTACTGTGTGATTTTAGTGAAGAAAAATCCCATGTTTTATTCGTACCTAAACTTTGAATTTTAAATTTGTTGGTATCGTTTGCTTGGGTTAAAATCTGTCCTGAAACGATAAGATGACTTCTGTTAACTGTAATCTGTGCTTTTGCAATTAACGAAAATCCGCATAACATTAGTAAGCTAAACTGCTTAATCATGGCAATTGATTTAACTAAAGTTTGGTTACTTTTTGTGTACCCAAAATTCGTCCAGTTTGAACATCTCTAATTTGAACCAAGTAAATACCAGCTTCATATTTAGACAAGTCAATGGTGTCGCCACTTTTGGTTTTCATTTGTTCAATGGCACGGCCCTGTTGATCAATAATCATTAATTCACCGATTGCTGCATTTTTAAATTGAACTTGAAAGCTATTTTGAAAAGGATTAGGGTAGATGCTTAAAGTGTTGTTAACTGATTCAGCAACAATACCACTTGTTTTTCCTTTAGCAACCAAATAGGTAATATCGCCAATGGCAGTGTCACGATTGCTATAGCTATACTCTAACAAAGGTCTACCAAGCGCATTGTCGTTTGTCCAAAAGGCAATTCTATAACTCGTATCTGCAGTATTTCCAAAACCTAAGGCACCAAGCAATATTTTAGGTACAGCTGTCCAAGTGTTATTGACATACATTTTAATATTTTTTAAATCAGATATGGTGGTCATTTTTTGACGAATGGTTGGATAAGTACCCATTGGTATTTTAATAGAGCCATAACCATCGATGATAGATTTATTATTAAGTCCTACTTCGAAATAAATAGAATCAATGAAAGGCAGTGGGCCCATACCATCAGGATCTACGCCTAGTTCAGTAGCTTGGCCAGGTAAGGTAGTCGCATCTGAATAAGCTGTATTATAAGTAGATGGGAAGGTAATAAATTTCATGTTGTATGCTGAAATTGTTTTTTTGCCATCCGTATAATCGACAGTACCTAAGAAGCTAAGGTCGTTATCATTTAAATTAAGGAAATCATAAGAACTATCAACACCGTTGTACATAGATACTAAATTAGCGGTAGGAAAGGCATTAGCACCAGGATACCATTGTGGCAAGCCATAATAAAGACTATCTCTTTCATCTTCAATTAAATTAGAGAAGTCCCAGCTAAAATTTGCACCATTGCCAGGAATGGGATAGCCTGTGTAATCGTATGCCTGAATGTTCATTTGACCCGAAGCAGACATGTGAGATTTGTTAATTGTGATTTGTGCACACAAATTCGCAATTAGAACCGTGTAAGTTAAAACAAGAATTATTGATTTTTTCATATACGCAAATATAATTTACTTTTTTGTAAAATATTAAGAATGTTTGTTTTGAGAAGGATTTTTAACGACTGAAAAGTTGGTTTTATCCAATTATGCTAAATGTATAAAATATTGATGATGCCACCTACTAACATTGTTTTGTAAATAATGTTGATGGTCTTAAACTTCTGATATTTCATCAAAGCCATGTTCAATATAATAATACTTATACAAGCAATGATGTAATAATTTCCATCTTTAAATCCATAAAAGCCTACAATACTAAGACCGCACAAGAACGATAAAGCCATGATAAATAAACTAAAATAATGTGCTTTTTCTATACCCAACATCACAGGAATTGAGGTAATGTGAATGGCCATATCGCCCGTGTAATTTTCGAATTGTTTAATTAACTCACGACTGTAAATTAAGCTCATAAAAAATACGCCATAAATAAAGATGAAATCATAAAATTTATAAAAGTGTAATACGATGGCAAAGAACGATGTAACACTTAATATAGAGGCTGCAAACTCTTTAATGAAGGGCATTTTTTGAAGTTTATGTGAATAAATCCACAATGCTAAAATGAACCCACAAAAGAAAATACCAATTTTAAGGGAAGCACTAAATGCGATTATAATGCTAAGTAAGTTAAATAGTATGTAAAGATTTAAAGTTGTTTTTTTACTGATAATGCGATTGAAAAGCGTGGTATGTGGTCGATTGATTAAATCCTTTTCGAAATCATAAAAGTTATTGATAATAAATCCTGCAGCAATACTAAATACCGAAGCAATAACGATGGCATGCAGTTTAAAATCGTAGACCAACTTCCAAGCATTGGAACCAGAATGTTCAACTATAGAATAGGCCGAAATGTATTGCGCAATTACAGTTAATAAAATATTATACCACCGAACGGTTGATAAGAGGGCAATCCATTTTAATGCTAAGGTTTTCTGGCCGACTATTTTAGCAGTCTCTGCCATCAAACTAAAATTTATAAATAACTTGTAATTGTTGGCCTTTTAATTTGGCTTCGGCTTGCTCTAAATTTTCTGTAAAACCAAGAATAAAGCCACCACCACCACTGCCACAAAGTTTTAAATAATAACTATTAGAATCAATGCCATCTTTCCATAATTTCTTAAAGTTATCTGGAATCATAGGACTAAAGTTATCATACACCAATTGTGACAAATGCTTCAATGATTTGAAAAGCGGCTTAAAATCTTTTCTTAAAAATGCTTCAATGCATTCATCATTGTATTTTTTGAATTGATGTTTAATGAGATTTCTAAAGCCTTCATGTTTACATTTTTCAAGAAAAATAGAAACCATGTTTTGGGTTTGACCAGGACTACCAGAGTTTAATAAAAAGATAGCGCCTTTTCCCATTGCATTTGGCTCTGGTAAGCCAACTGCATTTAAATCAGTTTTAGATTTAATGAGGATTGGGATATTAAGGTAACAAATCAAAGGATCTAATCCTGAACTTTTACCATGAAAAAACGATTCAAGTTTGCTGAAAATTTGTTTGAGTTTGAAAATCTCATCACCCGATTGGTGCTTTACAATTTCAATTTTGTTGACACCATACTTGTCGTATACAGAGGCTACCAAAGCGCCCGAACTTCCAACACCAAATCCTTGCGGAATGCTGCTGTCGAAATAGAGTCCTTTGTCCAAATCTGCTTTTAACAAGTCGAGATTAAACTCACATGGTAATTCATTGTTTTTTTGCAATGAAACTAAATATTCGTAAAAAGTACGGATATCGCTATTAGAATCGTCAGAAAAACGGTCGCTTCTGCCATCAATCTTTAAAGCACCTTTAAATTCATTATACGGTATTGATAGACCCATGGAATCTTCAATGATGCCATATTCACCAAATAACAAAATTTTAGAATAAAAGAGCGACTGTTTAAGCATTTTTTATGTTTTTAGGGCCTTGGCCAATTGCGTTGCAAAAATACAACCCATTTTGACAATATCCTACCAATTCATTCTTCACAAAGTTTTGCACTTGTTCATTATGTTCGGCAGTACTTATCAAATGTACATTGGCACCAGCATCTAAAGTGAATAACAAATTTAAATCCGTTTGGTTTCTGAATTCCCAAATTTTTTCTAAAACCGCTAAAGTGTTAGGTTTAATCAAGATAAATGGGGTAGGAGAAGTCATCATTAACGCATGTAACATCAATGCTTCTGCCTCAACCAAGCCAATAAAGTCTTTTATTTCACCACTTTTTAAAATAGAAAGCAATTGATTGGTGTTTTCGTTCGCTAATTGATATCTAAGTTGTGCAAAAGGATGTTCCTTTAGCAAAGCATGACCTTGTGTACTTGATACCGATTTCTTGCCTTTTTCAACAATAAGAATGGTATCTGTAAGTGTTTTGAAATTATCGTGTACATTTTCATCAATATTGATGGCATGTAAATCTGAGCTATTTAAAATATTATTTGAATGTCCCCATAAATTAAAACCACCATAAACACTGCGGCAAGCACTTCCTGAACCTATGCGAGCCCAATGGGAGGCTTTTTCATAAAAATTAGGAAATGTTTCACCTGTAATCTGTGCGTGTAAATCACACAAGCATAAAGCCAAAGCACTAAAGGCAGAAGCAGAAGAGGCAATGCCACTGCTATGTGGAAATGTGTTTTTTGAATGGATTATTAATTGATGATTCGCTAACCAATAAAATTCAGATCTAACAATGTCCAAATAAGCTAAAATCTTTGATTCAAAGGCAGGATTTTTTGCGTCTTCAAAATAAAATTCAATACTTACTTGGTTTTGATTTTCTGAGTGAATAGCCTCTATTTGCGTGCTTGTTATGGCATTATCAAGTGTGAAACTGATAGAAGGATTGGCAGGCAACTGCGGTCCTTTTTTACCCCAATATTTTACAAGGGCAATATTCGATGGACTTTGCCAACTTGCGATGTATGGATTGCTTTCCGTCATTTTTAAATTTTTATCATGTCATTAAAAGGCACAATATGTGTGAATCCTTTTTCAGTAAAATAATGTACCGTATTTTCTCCCGTGGCTAAAATATAGTCGCCACCCCATGCGCCTAAACTTTTAATCGTACCTTTAAAATCGCCAAACAAGGTTTGTTTTATAGAAGGTCGACCAAGTGCTGAGCCTACCTCTTCCTCGGCAATTTCTAATAGTAAACAAAACTCAAAATAATCTTGCGTATGCGATAATAATTTGGCAACACGTGTTAATTCTTCGAGTTGGCGGGTATTAAATTGTGGTTTTTTGCTAAATGATTCAATTTCATTTAGACTACTTTGCTTTTTGTTCAAATGAACAAAATATAACAAATCATTAAATGGTTTCTTCCAATGAAATGTTTCAATGGTAGGAATGTGATGGTTTACTTGGTAAAGAATCGGTTGACCAGCTTCTGCAACTGCTATATCGAATCCACTTCCTTTAAAGGCATTGAAGTGCAGTTTATAAGGATCCACTTGTGCCCATTGCGCAATATTATAAGTTAAAGTTGAACTGCTGCCTAGGCCTTCATTCCTTCCAAAATCTAAATGGGTTTCAACTTTATAACTAGAAGCTTCATTTAAAAAAGACGGGTTCATGGCCCTTGCAGTCATTAAAAAACGAATTAATTGTATGCTTACCGAAGCATCTGTAGATTCAATAATATAAAAATGAGGCAGGGCAATTTCAGCAGAATACCAGCAAGTACCATCTAAATCGAAACTTTGCCAATGTAAAATTGTAGGGGCGTTATTATCCAACTTTTCTACTTGCAAAGATTGGCCTTTTTTAGTTGGAAGTGCCAATGCAGTGGCACCTTGAAGCACAGCGTATTCACTGCATAACATCAATTTACCACAACTATAATAGGTCTTATTCAAATTATCTATCGCGTGAATTTTAGGATTTACTTACAACTTTAGGCATTTCTATACCTCTGATTTTACAGAAAATTTCTACTGCAGAACTGTGACTGACAATTTTGTCTTTAAAGTAATGCACGATTTCAACTTTTTCAGCTTCTGTTGCTTCCAATTGATTTAATATATTTAATAAGTGCATTTTCATGTGGCCTTTTTGAATGCCTGAAGTAACCAATGAGCGCAAGGCGGAGAAGTTTTGTGACAATCCAACAACGGCTGCTATTCTCATCAAGGTTTGTGCATCTGGATTACCCAACATTTTTAATGCAAATTTTACCATTGGGTGCAAGCCTGTTAAACCGCCAACAGTGCCCAATGCTAAGGGTATTTCAATCCAAAATTTAAAGATACCATCTTTCATTTCAGCATGGGTTAAACTGCTGTATTTTCCATTCCTCGAAGCATAGGTATGTGCACAGGCTTCTACTGCCCTGAAATCGTTTCCAGTTGCAATAACAACACTGTCAATACCATTCATTACTCCTTTGTTGTGAGTTGTTGCACGATAAGGTTCAATTTCTGCAATGCGAACAGCCCTGCAAAATTTCTCAGCAAATTCTTGTCCGCTGATATCCCCTTCATTTAATGATTCAATAGGAGCACTTACTTCTGCTCTTACTAAACAATTAGGTGTATAATTACTCAGAATACACATGACAACCTGTAAGTCTTTTTCAACTTCTGTTAAAAATTCGCTTGTCTCAACTTCATCTTTCAAAATTTTTGAAAATTCTTCAAGTACCGAATTAATAAAATTCGCACCCATGCTGTCACACGTTTCGAAGCTTGCTTTGAGTTGATAATAACCAGGCTCATCAATGGTTTTATCGATAAGTTCAATGTTAGTAATACCTCCGCCTCTTAATTGCATATTTTTAGTGATAGCGTATGTTTCACTATAAAATTTAGGCTTAATGGCATTAAAAAATTCCTTTAACCTTGCGCCATCTTTGCCATTCCAAATGAAATGAACATGGCCAATTTTTTCAGTAGCAATGATGGTCGTTTTAAAACCACCGCGATCGAGCCAGAAGTTTGCACCCTTAGATGCAGCAGCTACTACAGAGCTTTCTTCGATGGCCATTGGTATGCAATAGTTTTTTCCATCAATGTTAAAATTGGGGGATATACCAAAAGGCAAATAAAAGTTAGAGATGGTATTTTCAATAAATTCATCATGAAGTTTTTGTACGGCAATGTCATCATGCCAATAGCTTTTTAAAAAGTCGATTGCATTTTCATCGCCATTGAAATAATTGGAGACTATCCATTCAATTTTAGCTTCTTTACTGAGTTTTGAAAATCCTTTTATGGTTGGCACGGGTAGTATTAATTAGTGGTTGGTTTAATTGTTAAATAGGTATAACATGTTTCAAGTCCTTTCTTTTGAAGTTCGCAATAGGTTCTGAGCGTTTCATAATCGCCTGTAGCATGTTTTAAGAAGGCAGAGGCTTGCGCATAAATAGCGTTAGCAGAAGACTTTTGAATTAAATAATAACCATCCAAATAATCTTTTATTCCACCACTTATAATTAGGTTTTTACAAAGGGCTTTGCTTCCTAATTGCGCAGTTGCAAGGTTTGCAAATTCAACCATTTCGTTAGCAGTATGGCCTATTTTTGTAATTGGGGTCAATTGTTCCTTTATGTGGTCTTGTTGTCTTAATAGCTCCAAGGTGGCGAAATTAGTACCGCCATGTGCACCAAACTCTATTGCTTCGATGGGCAACTGCAATAATTCTACAAATGATTTAGGTCCGAATCCTTGACCTACTTCTTTTACAATCAATTTACAATTGATTTGATCAATAATACGTTTAATGGTATCGATTGGTGCAAATTGAATTTTATCGCCTTCTGGCTGAAGCCATTCTTGCAATGGATTAACATGTACGATTAAACCATCTGCATTTAGTTTATCGACAAGTTCTTTTACAAGATGTAGTTGGTTGCTTTGTATTAATTCTTCAATTTGAGCGATGCCTAAATTGGCATAAAATGGCACAGAATCACCTAAATATTGACGTACGTTGAAATCTTCGAAATAGGTGTTGTCATTCAAAATAATTCGACAACTGCCTAAGCCCATGCCCATGCCAAATTCTTTACAGGCCATTGCTAAATTGCGATTGATGATTCCCGCTTGTGCGGTGCCACCCGTCATGCTGCTGACCCATAGTGGAAGGTTTAAAGTTTTGTTTGCAATTTGTTTTTGGGGAACACTGTTTGCATTTGGGTGCGCACTAAGAAAGGGTTCATAATAGAACCTTGAATCGATGCATTCTGTTTGAGAAAGAAAGGCCAATTCGATGTGGTCTTTTTTGCGGCTTGATGTTTGATTTGTTTCCAAAAATTATTGACTATCAATATAAACCACAAAAATACGCTTTTGTTTTTTATCACTCCCTTTTTAAACAAAAAAGACGATTTTTCTTTCGAAAAACCGTCTTTAATAAATATTATAAGTCTAAAATTAAATTTTAGATTGCAAATGCATTGTATCGTTAATGCGTTTTTCAGCTAATTTAATCGCTGCTAATTGTGTGTTGATATTATCTTCTTCTGATTTAGAATAAATATTTAACACAGTATTGTAAATATTTTCAGTTTGGGCAAAAGCAATTTCTCTCACATAACCGTTGTATTCGCTGTAAACATTTATTAAACCACCAGCATTAATCAAGAAATCTGGTGCATAAAAAATACCTTTTGCTTTAATCATGTCGCCATGAATGGTATCGTCTTCCAATTGGTTGTTGGCAGCACCAGCAACTATTTGACATTTTAATTTTGCAATGTTCTCTGTATTCAAAATTGCACCTAAGGCACATGGTGCAAAAATATCAACGTCTTGACTGAAAATTTCTTCTGGTTTAACAATTGTTGCTTTGTATTTATCTGCAGCAATTTTTAACCCACTGTCAAAAATATCAGTTGAAGTAATAATGGCACCATCTTTATGTAACAATTCGATTAAGTGTAAACCAACTTTACCAGCACCTTGAACGGCAATTTTTTTACCAGCTAAACTATCATTTCCGTATGCTTTTTTAGCACTTGCTTTAATACCCATGTAAACACCATAAGCGGTTACTGGACTTGGATCGCCACCGCCACCCATGATTTCAGATAAACCTACTACATGCGATGTTTCCATTTTAATGTACTCCATGTCTTTAGTAGTTGTTCCCACATCTTCTGCAGTAATGTATTTACCAGCAAGATTTTCTACACAACGACCGAATTTACGCATTAAGTGTTCTGATTTATCTTTCGCAGGATCGCCAATGATAACAGCTTTGGCACCGCCTAAATTTAAACCACTGATGGAAGCTTTGTAAGTCATACCTCTTGATAAACGCAAAGCATCATTGATGGCTTCTGCTTCAGTAGCGTATTTCCACATTCTGGTTCCACCTAAACCTGGACCTAAAACTGTGTTGTGTATAGCAATAATGGCTTTTAAGCCGGTGTGGTTATCCTGGCAAATTAAGACTTGCTCATGATCGAATTTGGCAACTTTTGCAAACAGATCAAATTGAGTGTCGGTTGAAGAAGCGTTGGCTTGGCTCATAAATATGATAAATTGTTTTTTTAAATGGCTGCAAAAGTAATCATTTCTTGAATTAAAATTAAGTGTTTCAATAAAATTTAATTTTATGACTAAAAGCCTGAGTATTAAATACTACCTCGAATAGAAGGAACGCAAAATTGAATTTATGTCAACGCAATAGCTAAGCTTGTTGTTTAACAGACAAAAACACATTGTAATATATTTTTTAAACAATTTATGAGTGATAGCTATCTCCTTACATACCCAATACTTGAAAATGCTTACATTTGTTCAGTAATAATTTTTAACTTGGGAATTAAACAGCTTTTAACCATCTTGTTCGTATGTTTTGTTTTTTTTATAAAAATCAAAGCCCAATATCCATATTATTACAATTTCAACATTAACAATGGATTATTATCCAATAGAATTTACAATATCATTGAAGATGGAAATGGTTTTATTTGGGCCTGCACAGAACAAGGCGTAAGTAGATTTGATGGTATTAATTTTACAAATTTTACGACCAAACAAGGTTTACCAGATAATGAGGTATTAAGTGTCTTTGAAGACGCCAAAGGCAGAATTTGGTTCAATAATTTTAGCAAGGAACCCTCTTATTACTACAACGGAAAAATATTTAATTCTAGCAATGATCCATTTTTGGAAAGAATAAGAAAGTTCAAACCAAAAGGCATGAGCATTTTTGTTTTAGTACAAAAGTCAAATACCATTGGTTTTTATATTCAAGAAAACAACAAAAGATTAATCATTTCGAAAGACGCACCAGAACTTGAATTTAAGTACCATTCTGATGTGCCCGATTTTTTTCATTATATATTGTTGGAAAAGGATAACGCATTCGAATTAAAATCTATTCGTGAATCATTTGCTTGGAAAAAGGGAGACTCCGCCCACCGAACAAATCTTGAGTATGATAGGAATACGCAGAACTATATCCATGCCCCTTTAAACTATCTCAATTGGTTGAACATTTCACAACATTACGTGGCACAAATTGATATAAAAACAGGTGATTCCACCGCCATTAAAATTGATGAACGTTACAAAAACATATTCTTATCTCCAAACTACACCATTTTAACTGGAGATAGTTTTTACGCTGTCTATAATCCTAAAGTTTCTACGCTAAGAGAAATAGTGAAATTACCCTTCAACTTTGAACGTGTATTTATTGATAAGAGAGGCAATAAATGGATTGGGAGTTTTGACAATGGTATTTATTTTATTAGAAAAAATGCGCCCATTTCAATAGGACTACCAACCGAAAAAACGAAGGGTTTGTCAAATTTATGGACCCAAGATGGCAATTTATTCGTGGCTACTGAAACCAATGGACTCTTAGTTATAAATGGTAATGGAAAAATTGAAAAGACTGTTATAGGCCCTAAAATCAATAGGGTAAGGGCTTATGGCTGCAATGCAAAGTATAAATTTTTAGGAGTTGATAACGGTTTATTTATCATGGACCATGATTATAAAAATTTGCGAATGTTGAGAGAAATTTCCATGAAGGATATTGAAAAAGGGGAGAATGGGGAGTTGTTGTTTGGTGCCGCTTCATGTGCATTTATATTATATAGCAATAGTGACGATAAACTTATTACAATTTGCAGGGAACGCACAACGGCTGTTTGCCGAAAAAATAAAAATGAAATTTGGTTAGGTGGTTTGGCAGGCGTGCGTAAATGTGTGCTAACTGATACTGGTTATTTAAATACCGGTTTAAAGTTAAACGACTTGATTGACAACAGTAGAATCGTTGATATTAAACGCGATGAATTGGGCAATATGTGGGTTGCTACAGATCAAAAGGGCTTGTTCTATTGTTCTAAAGAAGGAAAAATAGTCCACTTTTCAGAGTTCTCAAACTTTAACCACCATCTCTTATCAGATGTCTGTTTGCAGATTGCCATTGGTCAAAATAATAAGATATGGCTTGCTACTACCAATGGTATATCAGTAATTGAATACCTTAATTCAAACAGTCCAACTTTTAAAGTCACTAGCTACTCAATTCCTGAAGGGATGCCAGCGAAAAAAATTAATAGCATTGCGTTTTGGAATGATAAATTAATTGTTTGTGCTAACAATGGCTTGTTCTATTTTAATAATTTAGAAGCACCCAAAAATGAAATTTACAATACCATTATTACCCAAATAAAAGTTAATTCAATTTTATACCAAGGCGATAATTTGGAACTCGACTACAATCATAATAATCTTATTATTTCTTACATATCTTCCTTTATTAACACAAGCTTGAATTACCATTTTCAATATAGAGTTAAAGAAATAAGCACTGCATGGATACAAACCAATAATTTGGAAGTACCGCTACTGGGAATGGAACCAGGTACTTATACCTTCGAAATTGCAGCCCTCAATGACAATGGCAATACGGGTAAAATCACAACCTTAAATTTTACAATTGCACGACCATGGTACAAGCATTGGTGGATTTTTTTAATAGGCCTTTTACTGTTTGTAGGGTCTGTTTTTTATTATTATAAATTAATGAAGGAAAGGGTCGTTTTAAGTAAGGATTTAACCTTGCTCAGGTTAAGGATTTTACGTGCCCAAATGAATCCTCATTTTGTTTTCAACGCACTTAGTAATATAAAACACCTTGTGAAAATAAAGCAGTTAGAGAATGCCGAAAATTACATCGGTACGCTGTCTTTAATTATGCGTAAAAGTATCAATTATTCAGCCAAAGAGTTCATACAATTAAACAAAGAAATTAATTACACCAAAGATTATGTTGAAATCGAATTGTTGAGATTTGGCGATAAATTCAAAGTGGAATTTCAAATTGATTTAGACGAGGACGATTTGCAAGCTATTTTTGTGCCACCACTCATTATACAACCTTTAGCAGAAAATGCAATTAAGCATGCTTTCAAAGGTTTAAATTATCAAGGCGTTTTAAAGATTATTGTTGTAAAATTGAATGCCAATTTTATTAAATATAGTATTATTGATAACGGGAGAGGTTTTGATATTGCGAACAACACTGCCTCAAACCATGGACTGAGTATTACAAAAGAACGGATTTCAATTTTGTTTAAAGATATAAAAAACAAAGGGAGTGTAACCATTCATTCAGAAATGAAGGGACCTAAAACAGGAACACACATTGAAATAATTTTACCTATTTTAAATGATTAAAATTTAATGAAACAAAAAGCTTACATCGTTGAAGACGAATTAAACAACCGCGATTTATTAATAGATCTTATCAATGAAAATTTTTCGAATAGTATTGAAATTGTTGGATCTTCTGATAGCGTTAGAGAAACAGAAGTATTTATCGCCAATCATCAAGTAGACTTATTGTTTCTTGATATCGAGGTATCTGATGGAATTATTTTCGAATTGTTAAATACCATTGATTACATAAAATACAAATTGATTTTTATAACAGGCTATTCTCAATATGCCATCAAGGCAATTAAATATGCGGCAGTAGATTATCTATTGAAACCAATTGATACCAAGGAGTTTGTAGCAGCGGTCAATAAAGTGTTAGTAGATAGAATACAAAAAAATCCTGTCTTAGAGGATTTAATAAGACGTAAAAAATTTGACATCGCTGAATATATTTTAATATTCAATGGCGAGATAAATGAAAAGATATTCATGGTCAATATTATTTATATTGAATCTGATGGATTTGGATCAAAAGTATACCACGGTAGCAATGTTACAAATTCTTCAAAACCCATTGGAATATTCGAAGATATTTTACCTGAAGAATTGTTTTTTAGATGCCATAAATCCCTCATCATTAACCGCAATTATATCAAGCAAGTAGACAAGGGTAGAAATCTTTCATTAACATTAAGAAATAATGTTGAATTACAAGTTTCAGTTCGCAAAAAAGAAGAGTTTTTGGAGTGGTTTAAGTTGTATTAAAATATGCCTTATGGTTAAAACTTTATCGATTTTTAAACGAATAGACATTGATTACCCTACAAAACACTGTTTTTAAATTTCTATACCTCGGAAAATAGCAGTATTTTTGCACTTTCATGCTTACTTTAAATGAACTTGCATTCGACTTCGGTGGTCGTGTATTATACAGAGACGTTAATTGGCAAATTAAGCCAGGTGAACGCATAGGTCTTGTCGGTCAAAACGGTACTGGTAAATCAACCCTTTTGCGCATTATTACCAACGAGTATCAGCCAACTGAAGGCTCACTTTCAAAAGCCAAAGATTGTACCATCGGTTTCTTAAACCAAGATTTACTAAGCTACGAGAGCAATGAATCTATTTATCACGTAGCCTTACAAGCTTTCGACAAAGCCTTGCAATTGCAAAAGGAAATTGACGAAATAATGGATCGCCTCGAGTTCGATCATTCCGATGAAGTGCTTAATCTATTAGGCAATAAACAAGAGGAATTCGAAGCACTCGATGGTTACAACATTCAATTTAAAACAGAAGAGATTTTAGAAGGACTTGGTTTTAAAACAGCCGATCTGCAGCGCCCATTGCACGAATTTAGTGGTGGATGGAGAATGCGTGTTATGTTAGCTAAACTGTTACTACAAAATCCAAAATTGCTTTTGCTCGATGAGCCGACCAATCACTTGGATTTACCATCTATAGAATGGATAGAAGAATACTTACAGTCTTTCGAAGGTTGCGTAATCATTGTTTCACACGATAGAGAGTTCCTTAATAAAATGGTCACTAAAATTGTGGAGGTTGCCAATAAACGCGTATATCAATACACTGGTAATTATTCTAAATTCTTGGAATTAAAAGCCGATAGGGATGATTTACAACAACGCGCTTTTGATAACCAACAACAGTTTATTAAACAACA
>CANFUB010000022.1 GCA_947450015.1 Bacteroidota bacterium
GACCGCCACCACCAGCAGTTGCTTTGATGATTACGGGGTATCCAATATCTTGTGCTAACTTAATCCCTTCTTCAAATGTTTCTAACAAGCCATCGCTACCAGGAATGGTAGGAACACCTGCCTTCTTCATAGAATCTTTGGCATTGCTTTTATCACCCATACCGTTGATTTGTTCAGGTGTAGCACCAATAAATTTGATACCATGGTCTTTACAAACTTGGCTAAATTTAGCATTCTCACTTAAAAAACCGTAACCAGGATGAATGGCATCGGCATTGGTAATTTCGGCTGCAGCAATGATATTCGGAATTTTTAAATAAGAAAGGTTACTAGGTGCAGGACCAATACATACCGCTTCGTCTGCAAAGCGTACATGTAAACTTTCTTTATCTGCTGTGCTATAAACGGCAACAGTTTTAATGCCCATCTCTTTACAAGTACGAATAATACGTAAAGCGATTTCTCCGCGGTTGGCAATTAATATTTTTTTAAACATGCGTGTAAATTGATAATTTGTTAATCTGCTAATTTGACCATTAAATCAAACCAACAAATCACTGAATTGACATCTTAGTTAGGTTCTACAAGGAATAATGGTTGATCATATTCAACTGGTGTTGCATTATCAACTAATACTTTCACAATTTTACCACTGATTTCAGATTCAATTTCATTGAATAATTTCATGGCCTCAATGATACAAACAGCTTTTCCTGGTTTCACTTCATCGCCAACATTTACAAACATTGGTTTATCTGGAGAAGATGAACGGTAGAAAGTACCAATCATTGGTGATTTAATAGTGATTAAATTATCAGCAACAACAGGCTTTTCAGCTACTGGCGCTGCAGCTGGAGCAGCTGGCAAAGCAGGTGCAGCAGCAGCTGGTGCAGCAGGAGCGGCAGCTTGAATATACTGAGGAGCAGAAACCATTTGAGTGACTGGTTTTCTAATCACAATTTTAAAATCTTTTTTCTCGATTTCTACCTCGCCTACATTCTTTTGGGCAGATACAAACTTGATTAAGTTTTCTATTTCTTTAATATCCATAATATGCTTGATTTATTTTTTTATTGAAGTTTGTTTTTGAAATTTTTGGATTAGCTATTGTAGGCCCATTTAATGTAGATACTGCCCCAAGTAAAGCCACCACCAAAGGTTGCTAAAATTAAGTTGTCTCCTTTTTTAAATTGCTTTTCAAAATCCCAAAATAGCAAAGGCAAAGTACCACTCGTGGTATTGCCATATTTTTCTATGTTCATTAAGACCTTTTCAGGTGCTAAATTCATTTTCTCGGCAGTGTAATCAATGATTCTTTTATTGGCTTGGTGGGCTAATAAATAATCGACATCATCTGGCGTTAAATTATTTCTCTCCATAATTTGGGTTGAAACATCGGCCATGTTTGTGGTTGCATATTTAAACACCGTTTTACCTTCTTGGTATACATAGTGCTCACGTGCATCAATGGTTTCGTGGGTAGGTGGCTTGAGTGATCCACCTGCTTTTTGGTGTAAAAATTCTCTACCGCTTCCATCAGATTTCAAAATTGAATCGATGATACCATAACCTTCTTCATTTGGTTCGAGTAGCACTGCTCCTCCACCATCTCCAAAGATAATACAGGTATTGCGATCGGTATAGTCAATGATTGCGCTCATTTTATCGAAGCCGCAAACCACCACTTTTTTGTGTTTTCCCGATTCAATAAACTTTGCACCAGTATCAAGGGCATATAAAAAGCCACTGCAAGCAGCGGCCAAATCAAATCCCCAAGCATTTTTAGCACCTATTTTATCGCACACAATATTGGCGCATGATGGGAATACTAAATCGCCGGTAATGGTGGCTACAATTAATAAATCTATTTCTTCGGCCGAGATACCGCGTTTTTTAAGCAATTCATTAACAGCAGCTACGGCCATATCTGAAGTTGCTTTGCCCGGCTCTCTAAGAATTCTTCTTTCTTTAATACCAGTGCGGGAAGTAATCCATTCGTCGTTGGTATCTACTAACTTTTCTAAATCAAAATTCGTCAATTTAGTTTCGGGTACATACCCTCCAATTGCGGTAATCGCTGCAGTAATTTTACTCATTAAAATGAAATTTTGACCAGTTTGTGGGTTGCAAAGTAAAAAATATCCGTAAATTTATTGCTAAAAAGATTGTTTTATTTTTTCAATTAGTTTTGAATCAACTACAACTTTTGCTTGTTTGAACATGCTAACAAAGGTATCAGCCTTTGATATACCATGACCAATAATCACTGGCTCATTAACACCTAAAATAGCCGACCCTCCGTAATGTTTAAAATTAAATCTATCCAGATAATCATTTTGAACACCTTGCTTCGCTAGATTATAATAAAAACCTTCGCATACTTTTAAAACAATATTTCCAGTGTAGCCATCGCAGACCACAACATCGGCTTTATCGCTAAATATATCGCGTCCTTCTACATTACCAACGAATTCGATTCTCTCGTTCATTTCTAATAATGGATAGGTGGCTTGTATTAATAAATTGCCTTTTTCTTTTTCTTCGCCTATGCTCAATAAACCAACTTTTGGTTGTTTAATTCCATAGACATTTTGAGCATATAATGATCCAAGAATGGCAAATTGATTCAATACCTCTGGCTTACAATCGGCATTGGCCCCAACATCCAATAATACGCCAAATCCTCCACTTACCTTTGGTAAAATGGAAGCAATTGTAGGACGTTGAACACCATTGATCGCTTTAACAGAGAACATAGAACCTACTAGCATAGCACCAGTATTACCGGCACCAATAAAGGCTTCTATTTGTTTCTCTAATAAATATCTGTAAGCTACATTAATGCTAGAATTCTTTTTGTGAGCAATTGCTTTGGTAGCGTGTTCGCTCATTTCAATCACCTCTTCAGCATGAACAATTTCGAAGGTGTTCTCAGGAATGTTTAATTCACTGAGCACAGCAGTGATCTTAGCTTTATCGCCAAATAAAACCGGTACAATTTCGGGCACAGCTCTTTTTACTTCCACACAGCCTTTTACAGCTTCAAGTGGCGCAAAATCACCTCCCATGGCATCAATACCAATGCGCATTTTTTTAAACTATGAATTAATCGTTACGACCTTTCATTACCTTAACACCTCTGTACATACCTGTTTCTAGGTTTACGCGGTGATAAATTGAAACTTCGCCTGTTGTAGGATCAGCAATAAACTGTTTGTTACCCAATTTATCGTGTGTTCTACGTTTATCTCTTCTGGTTCTGGAAATCTTTCGTTTTGGATTTGGCATAATCGTTATTTATTTTTTGTTATTATTCTTCTTCTTCAAAATCGGTGGCTCTTTCAGCATCAGCTGTTTGCATTTCTACATCAATTACATCTGTTATTTTTCCAGTAATTGCGGAATCACAAACCTTTCCTACCATATCGCAAGTACTTTTGATTGGTAGCGAAATTAAAATAAAGTCAAAGAGTGGTTGAGCTATGTTTATCTTATACTCAGATGGCAGCATATAAATGATATCATCTTGGTCTTCCAATAAGTTCTCTGTAATCTTAACCATTAACAAGTTGGAACTATTAATGGGCAAACTTATGGGTGATAAGCACCTGTCACAATCTAAATTGACCTTACCTTCCAACAAAAATAACAATTTGAATGTATTGCTACCTTTTGTAAAACTCAATTTTAACTTTAAATCTTCTGCTGTTAAAGAACTCTCAAACGCTTCAAAAAAATCATTATTTATGTCAAAGTCAAACCAGTGCTCGCCTTGTCCAAGCTTTACAAATTCAATATCAAAGGCTTTCAATGGCTTGCTCATAAATCTATAATTTTAAAAAACGGACTGCAAAAGTAATAGAATTGCGCTAAATTTCCAAAATGGATTGAAATTTAGCTATCTAATTGCTAAAATTGTTGTCCAATAAAGAAGTGAAACTGACCTGGTTTTTGTGTTAATCCACTGCGTAAGGTCTTCCAATCGAAGCCATAAGCATAATCTAAACCTAATAAACCAAACATTGGCAAGAATAGGCGAACACCCACACCTGCACTGCGTTTTAAGTCAAACGGATTATAGGTTCTTGGATCAATCCAAGCATTACCAGCTTCGGCAAACGTATGAAAATATACTGAAGCGCTTGGAGAATTTGTAAGTGGATAGCGCAATTCACATGTAAATTTATTGAAAATAGATGCTCCGGCACTTGAACTTGCGCCCACTGCATTCTGAGTAATCGTTCTATCAGGATAACCGCGCAATGAGACAATTTCTGTACCCAATTGACCAAAACTATTCAAACCACTACCACCCACCATAAAACGTTCGAATGGCGACAAGCCCAAAGTTTTATTGTAATAGCCTAAATAACCAAAGCGCAACTTTGTGGCCAACACAAACTTACCAAATAGTTGGGTATAGTTTTCGGCATCAAATTTCCATTTGTGGTATTCAATGAATTTAAACTTCTCTGCAATGGACATTGTGGAATAATCCTTATTGGTAAAACTAGAGAATGGCGGTGTAACAGCCAAACTAAAATTATAAGAAGAACCGCCCGTTGGGAAAATTGGCTCGGTGGTAGAGCTTCTAGACAGGGCAAATTTTAGTTCTATATTGTTACTTTTACCTGTATTGATTTGCAAGCCATATGCGCCATTGGCGTTCTGTAAATTATATTGCGAATAACTTAACGAGTAAAATGCTGAGAAGAAATCATCTGGCCAACGCAAGCGCTTACCTAGCGACAAGGATGCACCCGTGATGCGTATCGCTTGTTTTGCTGGGTCGGTTCTTGGTTTGTTGTCAAAAGATTGATTGGTTCTGTAAATACTCGTAGTAAAGGCATTTGGTTTTTTACCGCCTAACCAAGGTTCTGTAAATGAGAAATTATAAGATTGATAAAACAAACCATTGGATTGTGCTCTTATACTTAATCGCTGCCCATCGCCCGATGGCAATGGATTCCATGCACTAGGATGCAATAGTTTACGGGTAGAGAAATTATTAAGTGTTAAACCTAAAGTACCTACCAAACCGCCATATCCACCATAACTCGATCCATATTGTGTTGCTGTGTTTCTGTTACCACCCCAACCACCAGATAACTCAATTTGGTCGTTGGCCTTTTCTGCTACCTTATATTCAATATCAACTGTACCAGCCCCAGGATTTGGTATTGGGTTTACGCCCATGGCCTGTGGATCAAAATAACCCAACTGCGACAATTCACGAATAGAGCGTTGAATATCACTTCTAGAAAATTTTTGACCAGGACGGGTGCGCAATTCTCTTAGAATAACATGGTCGCTCGTTTTGGTATTACCAATAATTTTAATTTTATCGTAAACAGCTTGTGCGCGTTCAACAATGCGAATTTCAAAATCAATACTATCGTTTTCAACCTTGGTTTCTACAGGTGTAATACCAAAGAATAAATAGCCATCGTCCATGTATAAACTTGAAATATCTGAGCCATTCTGACTATAAATTAAACGCTCCTCAAGCACCGATAAATCATAAATATCACCTTTTTTAATGCCCAATATCTTTGTTAAATCTTCGCTTGAATACTTGTTGTTGCCAGTAAAAACAATGTTTCTGAAAAAATACTTTTTACCCTCATTCACACCTATTTTTATGGCTACCCTGTTATCGCTAATCTTTACAACAGAATCAAACGTTAAACTCGCATCTCTGTAGCCTTTGCTATTGTATTTTTTTACAATCTCTTCCTTTTCTTCGTTATAGGTTTCTTCAATAAATTTCGAAGATTTAAATAAATTGATTTTTGATTTTTTGCGTTTTGTTTTTGCTAGCGTCTTTCTTAAATCATTGTCTGATAATGCATCATTGCCAACAAATTCAATATCATATACTTTAACTTTTTTACCCTTATCTACCGCTATTCTTAGAATATCTTTGTTCGGGAATGTATCTGGATCTTGGCGGATGTCTATTTTTACACCAAAATAACCCTTCTTATAATAATGGTTGGTGATTTCGCGTTTGGTTCTGTTTATCAAATTTTCGTTGATGAGCATACCCGCTTTAATGGTCAATTCTTCTCTTAAATTCTTAGACTCACTTTTGCCTAAACCACGCAATGAAAACTTCGACAGTCTAGGTCTTTCTTTCACTGAAATAACTAAGTAGATATAATCGCCTTCTATCTTTTTTGCATAAATAATGACACTCGAAAAATAATCTTGTTTCCAAAGATTTTCAATGGCCGTTGAGATTTCATTTCCAGGAATTTTTATCGTTTGGTTAATTGATAGATTGCTATTAAAAATAATTGCATTTTTATCAATGTACTTATTGCCTTTGGTTTCTATACCTGCAATTATATACTCTGCTGGCTTGTTATAATCGAGGGGCAGGTATAACCTTGAACTATCGGTTTGACCCTTTAGCACAATAGCGCCAAACAAACATAAAAACAGAGAAGTGTATTGAAAAAATTTACGCATTGTGATGATCAGTTATTTGTTCACTGGTTTTTCCAAAACGACGTTCGCGTTTTTGATAGTCAATGATTGCTTTATAGAAAGATTCTTTGTCAAACTCGGGCCAGTAAGCATCGGTAAAATAAAATTCGCCATAAGCCATCTCCCATAACATAAAGTTACTAATGCGGTATTCGCCACTGGTACGAATTAAAAGCTCTGGTTCAGGAAAATGACCCGTATCTAAGGCATTTGAGATTTCTGTCTCGTTAATTTGTTCTACCTCCAATTCACCCGACTTAACCCTTTGAGCAATGGCCTTGGTTGCTTGGATAATGTCCCAACGCGCACTGTAATTAATCGCCAAAATCAAATCCATTTGGGTATTGTTTTCAGTTAATTTCATTGCCTCTAACAATTCATTGTAAGCATCGGTAGGCAACCCTTTGATGTCGCCAATGGTACGCAAACGAATGTTGTTTTTTTGCAAGGTCGCCACCTCTTTGCGAATCGTGCGAACCAATAAAGTCATAATGGCGGTAACTTCTAATTTTGGTCGGTTCCAATTCTCGGTGCTAAACGTATAAAGTGTTAAATATTTAACACCCAGTGAGGCTGCAGCCTCTGTTACAGTTCTTACAGATTTAACGCCATATTCATGTCCAACCACTCTTGGCAAGGCGCGTTTTTTAGCCCATCTACCATTACCATCCATAATAATGGCAACGTGTTTGGGTAATCTCTCTATATTAATTTCAGGCAGAAGGCTTTTTGAGGCCATTTGGTAATTCAGTGTTAGCATGCAAAAGTAAGGTAAAATATCCGTATGGTTAAAACGGATGATTACAAAAAGTAGTTACAAATCGATAGGAAATTGTAACACCTGCTATAAAATACCAATCTTTTAGATGCTTATCGCCCCGCATTGTATTTGCATCGATGGCGGTGTTGCCATTCTGTACTTGGGCCTGTGATAGATTTGCAGCATTTGTACCTTGCTGACTGTTGATGGCATTATAATCTGCGTAAACATCTTTGGTATCGTCTAAATAATCGGTAAACGTTTTACGAAAACCAAGTTCAGTGCCCAACACCCATTTATCGCTAATGTTTAATTTATAGCCTAAACCAAGCGTTATTGAGGGTTGTATTAAAGAATACTTCCTTTTATTATTGAGTACCTGACCCTCGGTTCCTAAATCCCTTAATTCGATTTTATCGCCATTGTAAATGCGTGTTTTGGGATTGAACATGAACATATTAAAACCTGCAAAAACAAATGTACTTGCATTTTTCTCTAACACATTCATGCCAAAAGGCAAGAAATTCAACTCTGCATTGTAGCCAAGTTCGAAAATATTACTTTGAAAAGAAAGATTTCTGTAGTTATTAGCCCTGAAATTTTTATCTGTTCCCGCTATTCTACCATAGGCAAATTGGTAGCGACTGCTAAAAAATTTTGTATGGTTTTGTTTAAAGAAAATGCCTCCACTGAATTTAGTTTCTTTTAATACAATTTCGGGTGCAAGATCACCAAAGTAATTACTACCGCCTAATAGCAAACCGATTTCGTTTTTACCATTCCTGTACTGAGCATAGGAAACAAAAGATAAGCAGCAGCATAAAAATGCTGTTAAAAATATTTTTGAATATGACACTTAGTAAGGTTTCTACTCTATAAGCTAGAAATTAAAACAAGGTTGGCGACCACCAAGAATTCTATAGGTTAATGTAACACCAGATATTAAGTACCAATCTTTGGTTTTAGGGTTACCTCTTGGATCGTTGTTATTGAATTTTACTGAAAGATCATTGTTCACTTCGGCACTTCTATCTTTTAATGCCACTGCCATAGGTCCGCTTGCGCCACCTACGATTTGATCATCAACATAAATAGATGAAACATCATCTAAATAATCTGTAAATGTTTTGCGAACACCAAACTCAATACCGATGGCCCAATGGTCATCTAACTGCCATTTTGAACCTATTCCCAAAGGAATGCTAATTTGAGTTAATGAATATCTTCTTTTATCGTTGAATTTTGTAGTCTCTTGACCTTCTGTACCCAAGGGTTGCAATTCTATCCATTCTCCACTTTGAGATTGTAGCGAAGGATCATGTAAACCTGAAATATAATTAAATTGTGCTTTGGGATTAAATCTGAAAACTGAAACACCTCCAAACAAATAAGGCGACCAACCATAATTGGTTCTAGTGTTTTCGTAACCCAAAATATTCCACTCAATTTGTGCTGAAAATTCAACAATATCTGATTTAAAACTTAGATTCCTGCGGGTTCTGTAGGCATCATAACCGTAATTTTTGTCTGAACCTTGAATTTGACCATATAAAGCAGATCCTTTAAATGTGATATAAGGACTCACATTGTATCTGCACAGCAAACCACCCGCCAATTTAGTTTTGCTCCACAATGGTTGGTAATCTCTGGTCAAATCACCCCAATAGTTTGAACCACCTAGGTACAACCCAAAATCTAACGAACTTCCCTTTTTCTTCTCAACAGCTTGTGCATTGAAGGCAAATAGAAGTGATAGCGCTAGGTAACAGATTTTTTTCATGTGCAATTTTATTACTGACTTACGAAATTAGGGGATTATATTGAAAAACGCAAAATAAGTTGATTTTATTGCATAAGGCATCAAAAATAAAAATGGGTATCAGCAAAAGCCAATACCCATCTCTTAATATTTATCTCAATGGGATTATTCCCCTGGTTTAGCGCGTTTTTCTTTTGGTTTCATATAAAGCACTTTGCCTTTCACCACCGCGAACATCTTTTTCATTATTACGTTCATACCACCAATGGTTGGCACTGTTACTTTGGTACTTACTACCACTCTAACATTTTCTAAGGTAACATCACCAATTTGAAGTGTAGCAATTAAAAAGGTATTACTTGGAAGTTTTGTACCATCACCCAATTTAATTGACTCACCATCTTCGAAATCCTTCTTACTAATGGCTTTGCTATCTAATAATTGTTTCACCATGTCCTCCGTGATTTCAACTTTTCTACCACTAGGGTCATAGGCCCAATTCACATTTTCCTTATCATTCACCATGGTTGGTATCATTAAGGTACCGCCATCATCAATTAAGGTTACCGTTTTGTAATCTTCCATAGAAACAGTATCAGCTTTAGGTGCAACTGGTGTTGTCGTTGTACCTGTAGTGCCGGTTGTGCCAGTATTAGCGTTACCTTTTGTACCGTTGCTCTCGATAGCACCATTTTGAAGCGCTCCTTTGTTTACATTTTTGAAGGTAATCTCACCTTCTTCAGTATTAACTGTACCATCAAGTGCTTTAAGAGCATCGAATCCGAAGGTATAAGGATTGCCTTGAGAAGCAATTTTAACAACCACATTGGTTAAGGTTTTACCACCATCTTTGGTACCAATTCTTAACATATTCAATTTAACAGTAGCACCCGGCTTAAGTTTTCCTGCTGCTACGTCTGCTGGTGTGATGCCTATTAAATCTTCTGGTTTAATCACTTTCTTATCAATTAAGTTTTTCAATTCTATCATTGATATTGTAATATCTGCACCTGGTGCAACCAAAGCCTTACTTACACTTTCAACATTATTACCAGCAACATTTACTAAGTACTTGTTGTCTTTGTTTTCCATTTTAACAATGATAGGTTTAACGTTGGTGTTATTCTTATCATTGCTGTTTACTGCACTTACTCTTGGGTCGAAGTTTACGTCCAATGTCTTAATGGTTGTTCTTCTATTTTCTTGGTGTTTTTCTTCAGTACATGGTACTTTTACTGCACCCTCACACTGACAATCATTCACCAATTGAGATTCTCCATAGCCTTTTGCCACCAATCTTCTTGCATCAATACCTGCTCTTACCAAGTAAGCTACAGCACTATCTGCTCTTCGTTGTGACAAATCTTCGTTATATGCATAAGATGAACGACAATCGGTATGCGAACCTAATTCTAATCTAAGTTTTGGATATTTCTTTAGAAGTACCACAATTTTCTCATCTAATACTTTAGCAGCATCTGGTCTAATGTTCGCTTTATCTAAGTCGTAGTAAATTGGCACCACTTCCTCGATAATCTGAGAGTACAAGCAGAAATCCTGTCTTAGAACTGTCGATATTTTAATACCCTTGGTTGTTTTTTGTTTTATTTCTGCATCAAAATAGTACAACTCTAAATTTTGACATAAAATTTCGTAGTTGGTTTTCTCTTTCAATGTTACTCTGTAATAACCAGCTGCATCAGTTTTAACTATCATCTTGGTAGAGTCAATGTTATTCGTAATGGTGATTAAAGAGTTGGCCAATGGTTTAGATAAATTGTGTTTATCAGGATTTGTTTTTGGCAATACACACTCGTAAACATAACCTTCTAATTCTATTACCAAAGGCGAAACCTTGAATTCATAAATATCATCGCTTCCTTTACCACCTTCTCTGTTTGAAGAGAAGAAACCATGGTCGCGGTTAGTAATATCGAAAGTAATACCAAAATCATCACCACCGCTGTTCAATGGTGCTCTTAAATTTTCTGGCTCGGTCCATTCTGTTCCGCTGCCTTCAGATCTAAAAATATCAAAACCACCCATGCCTAAATGCCCTGTTGAAGAGAAATAGATGTTGGCATCGTGACTGTTCCAATAAGGATACATTTCGTTTTGTGGGGTATTGATTACATCACCAAGGTTAACTGGCTCACCCCAACCTTTTGCTCTTTGGTTGTAAGCACAAACCCAAATATCATAACCACCTTGTCCATCAGGTCTATCACTGGTAAAATATAATTTTTTACCGTCATCGCTTAAAGAAGGATGTGCGTAGTTAAATGAGTCATTGATACAAAATTCTAACATTTGCTCTTCAGCCCATTCTTCGCCAGTTAGTTTTGCTTGGAACAATTTACAAGTTTTAGATTTACCATCAGTACCATTACATTGTGTATAGTATACTGTTGTGAATTTTCTATCAAAGCAACAAGTACCATCATTGAATTTTGTATTGATAGTTCCTAAAGCAATCACTGGTTTATCAAATACAATTGGAGGATTCGGATTCTTTGCAGTTTTCTTTACCTTCTTTGCATTTGCATACCATATATCGTGGTAGCTAAAACCAATGTAACCATCGATTTGCTTTTTGCGAATACCGCCTTCTCTATCTGTCGTGAAGAATAATTTATCATCTTTCTTGCTACCAATCATTGGCGCATACTCAGATGCTTTTGTATTTAATTGCTTAACATTCGAAACTTTGAATCTGCTTTTAGGTGCATCCTTGATCCAACTTTCTACACTGTCAATGGCTGCAACCTTTTTTATAATGCGCTCATCATTTGGAACTTCTTCTAAATATCTTTTGAAAAATCCTCTGGCCTCTCTCAATGCATCTGGCTTTCCATCGGCTGTTTTCATTTTTAAAACACCAATTTGATAAAGTGCCTCTGTATTTTTAGGGTCTTTTTTAAGCACCTTATCATACGCTTTGATGGCTTTTTCGTATTCATTTGCCATTCTGTAACAAAAGGCAGCATCCATTCTTACTCTTTGAGCCGTATCTTTATCTTTAATTTTTGGCGCAATTTGCGAATACAAATCCGCAGCATATTTGTATTGGTATCTGGCTTTCGCTCCATCTGGTTTAGATAGGTTTACTGGACAGCCACATAACAAAATAAGGGATACAGCGAAAATACTGGTTCTTAAAAATATTGTAGTTTTACTCATGTTTATTTAAAATACTATAACTCTGACTAGAATTTACAAACCTACACGAAAATATCAATTTACCAAAATCTTAAATGAATAGTTTGTATTTTTTTTTAATATCAACGTAAATTAGCCATAATTATTGCTAATTTAAACCTATCTAAGTCATTTAAAATGCTTTAGATGTAAACCGAATTTACAAATCAAATTTTATACCTTGCGCCAATGGCAAATTATCGGCATAATTGATGGTATTGGTTTGTCTGCGCATATAGGCCTTCCAACTGTCGCTTCCACTTTCTCTACCACCGCCAGTTTCCTTCTCGCCACCAAAGGCTCCACCAATCTCAGCACCACTGGTACCAATGTTTACATTGGCAATTCCGCAATCGCTGCCATTGGCCGATAAGAAGTATTCTGTTTCCCTAATATTGTTAGAGAATATTGCTGAACTTAAGCCTTGCTTAACATCATTCTGCATCGCTAAAGCCTCTTCAAGCTTGCTATACTTCATGATGTACAAAATCGGTGCGAAGGTTTCGTGTTGCACAATTTTATAATGATTCCTTGCCTCACAGATGGCGGGCTCAACATAACAGCCACTCTCATAACCCTTGCCCTTTAACACTTTACCGCCAACCAACACTTTGCCACCTTCTTTTTTCAACTGATCGAGCGCACCTGAGAAATTGTTCACTGCATCCAAATCAATTAAAGGACCTACATGGTTCGTTTGATCGAGTGGATTGCCAATTTTTAATTGCTTGTAAGCCGCTACTAGTTTTTTAACCAAGGCATCGTAAATTTTTTCATGAACAATGAGTCTGCGTGTTGTTGTGCAGCGTTGTCCGGCTGTACCTACCGATCCGAAGACAATGGCAATAAGTGCCATTTTCAAATCTGCATTGTCCGAAACAATGATGGCATTGTTACCACCCAATTCTAATAAACTTCTGCCCAATCTTTCGCCAACTACCTTTCCTACTTCCTTGCCCATGCGTGTACTTCCAGTAGCCGAAATCAAAGGAATTCTATTGTCAGCAGCCATCATTTTTCCAATACTGGCATCACCATTTATTAAAGTAAAAATACCTTCAGGTAATTTATTGGCGGCCAAAACTGGCATTAGTAAATTCATGCAAGCCACTGCCGAAAGTGGTGTTTTTTCGGAAGGTTTCCAAATGCTTACATCGCCACAAACTGCAGCTATCATAGCATTCCACGACCAAACAGCAACTGGGAAATTAAAGGCAGAGATAATTCCCACAGTGCCCAATGGATGCCATTGCTCGTACATGCGGTGATTAGGGCGTTCGCTGTGCATGGTTAAACCATATAATTGGCGACTTAAACCCACTGCAAAATCGCAGATGTCTATCATTTCTTGTACCTCGCCCAAGCCTTCTTGTAAACTTTTACCCATCTCGTAACTCACAAGGGTACCAAGGGCCGTTTTATTTTCTCTTAAGACATCGCCATATTGTCTAACAATTTCGCCACGCTTTGGCGCTGGCATTTGTCTCCAATAAATGGCAGCTGCACTTGTTCTTTTAAGTACCGCTTCATATTCAGTTTCGCTCGCATAAATTACCGAGCCAATTAATTTGCCATCAACTGGCGAATGAATTTCTTTTTTTTGCGTTCCTACAGCACTTATCCAGCTATTGCCAGTGCATACACTTTCACTTATTTTCTTAATGCCTAATTGTTTTAAAACCTGAGCGATGTTTTGCATAAGGCAAATATAAGCATATTTCCGATTTTGTTTGGGAGAGAAGTTGGCAATTTGCAGTTGGCAATTTGCAAAATGGGAAAACGATAGAGGCTATTACTGAAGAGGTAATTTATGATTGGTTAATTGCATAACATTCTTATTAAAACAAGTCATTTTAAATTACTTTTCTATTTAGAATTACATGCATTTAGAATAAGTGATGATTAAAACAAAATAAAGCAGGTATAGAACTATAATACTGATGTAGGCTATTGTTATTGCTAGCAAAACACTGACTACTACCCTCCAATAATGATTTTGAATTCTCCTTTTTAAAATCTTAAAGTGAATAGGAATAAAAAAAAATAAGAACAATAGAAATACAAGTACACCAAGAAAATTAGGTACTAAAAGATCCATCAATTCTAACCTTTACTCTGTGCCGCTTCTGGACGCATTTGAGGGAAGAACAATACTTCTTGAATGGCCGCTTGGTTGGTCATTAGCATCACCAAACGATCGATCCCAACACCCAAACCTGCAGTTGGTGGCATTCCATATTCCAAAGCCCTTAAGAAATCTTCATCCAATGGCATGGCCTCGTCATCGCCTCTACCCGCTAATTGCAATTGGTGTTCAAAGCGCTCGCGTTGATCAATTGGATCATTCAACTCGCTATAGGCATTTGCAATTTCTTTACCATTCACAAACAATTCAAAACGCTCTACCAAACCTTCAACACTTCTGTGTTTTTTGGTTAGCGGACTCATTTCAATAGGATAATCGGTGATAAAGGTTGGTTGTATGCAATGCTTCTCGCATTTAGCACCAAAAATTTCATCTATCAATTTGCCTTTGCCCATGCTTGCATCAACATGAATGTTTAAACTTTTACAAACCTCTCTGATACCAGCTTCATCCATTTTAGAAATATCGATACCAGTGTGTTCTTTGATGGCATCGAACATGGTAATGCGTTTGTAAGGACGGGCAAAATTGATGATTTGATCACCCACTTTCACATCGGTGGTGCCATTCACATCATTGGCCACATTCTCAATCATAATCTCCGTATAATCCATCATCCAGTTGTAATCTTTGTAGGCGACATAGATTTCTAGGCCTGTAAATTCTGGATTATGGGTTCTATCCATTCCTTCGTTTCTGAAGTTTTTAGCAAATTCATAAACACCTTCGAAACCACCAACGATTAATCTTTTCAAATACAATTCATTGGCAATTCTTAAAAACAAAGGCATATCCAAGGCATTGTGATGCGTAGCAAAGGGGCGCGCTGCTGCACCGCCATGAATGGCTTGTAGTATGGGTGTTTCAACTTCAATATAACCATTGTTGTTAAAGGTATTTCTTAAAGATTGAACCACTTTTGTACGCTTAATAAAGGTTTCTCTCACATGCGGATTGACAATTAAATCGACATAACGCATTCTGTATCGCATCTCAGGATCTGTGAAGGCATCGAATATTTCACCGTCTTTTTCTTTTACAATTGGCAGTGGGTTTAAAGCTTTCGCTAAAAATTTAATTTCTTTAACTCTTAAGGTTGTTTCACCCGTTTTAGTAATAAAGACTTCGCCTTTTACACCAATAAAATCGCCAATGTCCAACAAGTGCAACACCATGTTATCGAACAAGGTTTTGTCCTCATCTGGACAAATATTATCGCGACCAACATACAACTGCAAACGACCTACAGCATCTTGAATCTTCATAAAACAAACCTTACCCTTTGGCTGTAGACTCATGATTCTACCAGCAATCATCACATTTTGAAAATTGTTTTCTTCAACATTAAAACCATTTAAAATTTCAGTTGAGTTGGTGTTTGTTTCCCACATATCTGCAGGATATGGATCAATTCCCATCGCTCTTAATTGGTCCAATTTCTGTCTGCGTTGTAATTGATATTCGTTTAATTCTGACATACTATGCTAATTTGAATTCGTATTTTTATTATAAAGAGGTGCAAAAGTAAGGCTATTTTTTTGTAAACTTTAGTCCTTTTAAGCAACGAAATTAAGTAAATGTCTATCTTTGTTATATTGAATGGGTAAAATAGGTTTTTTAATTTTGGTTTTATTAATGACTGTGGCAAATTTGCACAGCAATGCCCAAAATCTATTTATCCAAAATAAGGGGCAATTGAATGCCATCGTAAAATACAGCAAACCTATTCAAAATGGCCGTCTGTTCTACAGAGCCAATGGCTTTACAACCTTACTAAAAGATGCAGTTGCTTATGACTCCATGTGGAAGCACTTTCACCAATTTAAAACCCTTCAACACCCCTTTAACGTTCAATTCCACCGTTACGATGTTAACTTCATCAACGCTTTGCCCTGCGATATTGAAACACATTTCCAATCAAGTACCAAGCACAATTATTTTCTAGGCAACAACCCCAATCAATGGGCAACCAATGTGGCCTTATACCACCAAATCGTTTACAAACAATTGTATGCTGGCATCGACCTCCAAGTGATTGAAAAAGGCATTCACATTAAACACAACTTTATTGTTGCACCCAAGGCCGATGCCAATCAAATTGCATTGCAATATGCTTACACAGAGGGTATGCAGCTGAACAAAGATGGCGCCATTCAAATTAAAACAAGCACAGGCACGGTGATAGAAGATGTACCATTTGCCTTCCAATTAAATGGCTTTGATACCATTCCAATAAAATGCAAATATGTACTAACTAAAAAAAACCAGACTTATGAATTGCGTTTTGATATAGGAGACTATGACCATACACGTCAACTCATTATTGACCCCCTGCTTATATTTGCCACCTATAGTGGTAGTCAGGGCGATAATTTTGGTTTTACAGCCACCCACGATTCAAGGGCTTTTGTATACAATGCAGGCATAGTAGATGGCGATGATGGACCATTTCCGGTAACTA
>CANFUB010000023.1 GCA_947450015.1 Bacteroidota bacterium
AGAATGTTCAACAAAAAAATGAACTTTTTAAACTCAAATGAGTTTAAAATAGTACTAGTTAAAATAGTAATTACTTTAATATATCAGCACTTTTTTTAAAAGTACATTAACCATAATTCGAAGAATCAAATTTAATAAATAATCGAAATCCATTTTGGATATACGGACCTGCGGGTGGAGTCCACGAAAGGTGTGAAAATAAAATTTGTCAGCCATAGTAGAATTGAATGCGCGGCAAAGACAAATTTGATTTTCTCTTTCGTGGTGGGCTTTTTGCCTCCTTTTTGCCCAAACAAAAAGGAGGAAAGATAGCGATAGGGCATCAGTATGTGTAGGGTAAATAAAGACGTTTTATTAGTCAACCAAGTTGACTATAATTATTTGTGCCTAAACCAAGTCAACTGACGCTTGGCATAATTGCGGGTGTGCTGCTTAATCTTTTCAATCACCTCATCTCTTTTTGCTTCACCTCTAAAATAAGGCCACCACTCTGAATAGCCAACCGTTTGCAGAGCATTTAGATGTTGTAAGTTTTCGAGGGCTTTGGCCTCTGCTTCTAATCCACCTGTTACCATCGCATCTACACGGGTATTAATGCGATCATATAAAACCTCGCGAGGCATGTCTAAATGGATGTATTCTGTTTCGAATGCATGCGCAAAGTTGGGTAAATTTATTTCTGTTGGTTGTGGCGACTGTTCTATTTCAATGGCCCGCATTAAGCGCTGTGGATTATTGATGTCCATGCTTTCGTATTTCGCAGCATTCAAATGTTTAAGGCGAAACTGCAATCCCACCAAGCCTTCGCGCTCGTAAATGGTTTGCAACTCGGCACGTAAAGCATCATTTCGGTCGGGCAATGGATCGAGTCCTTTTAACAAGGCATTGATGTATAAGCCGGTGCCACCGCATAAAACGAGTGTATCATGCTTCAAGAACAATTCGTTGATTAATTCACGTGCTTCTTTCGCATATCTGCCTGCATTGTAATTCTCGTGGATGCTCACATGGTCGATGAAATAATGTTGAACTGTTGCCAATTGTTCGGCATCTGGTTTTGCAACACCTATGCCCAATTCTTTGTATACCTGCCGCGAGTCGGCAGATATTACAGGGCTGCCATACTGCAAAGCCAATTCAATGGCATGGGCTGTTTTGCCGACGGCTGTAGGGCCTGTAACAACAATTAATTTTTTAGGCTGATTCAATGAATGAGAAATTATCTGAGTTCTTCAACTTTGTAAACCAAATTATTGGTTTCGCCTTGCCAAGGCATGGCTTTGATTTTTTGTTTGTAGTACAATTTAACCTGATGGCCTTCTAGTTTTTGAAGTTCATCTATTGCTGCTTTGCAATCGCTGGTTACACTAAAATGCCACATATTGGCAGTTAAACCCAATACATTTACATTTAAAACACCTGCATTCATATCGCCTTCATAGGTTTTAAAAACATACCCTTTTTTAGAAAATTTCAAGAGTATGCCACTTCTGCTTCCTTCGCTATAAGTAAAACTACAAATGGCATAATAGAGCATGAATGAAACAACGCACATAATCGAAAACCATAGAATGAATTTTTTCATGCTTCAAATTTAATGGGTCGCAAGTATATTTTTTAATATTTGTGTGAATATCAGTTTTCTGAGACCAATCATCGAATCGTTTAAAATTAAAGTTGGTCAAACATCAAAAAAAATTGTAGGTTTGAACCTTTATATTATCACATGAACCATTCAGAATATTTAGAGCAAAACAAAGACCGTTTCCTTAACGAGTTATTGGAAATATTGCGCATTCCTTCTGTCAGTGCCGACAGTAAGTATGCAGAAGATGTAAAACGCACTGCTGCTTTTGTAGCAGAAAAATTAAAAGCCGCTGGTGCCGATAATGTTGAAATTTGCCCAACCGCAGGTCACCCAATTGTCTATGGCGAAAAATTTGTAGATGCAGCATTGCCTACGATTTTAGTTTATGGTCACTATGATGTGCAACCTGCCGATCCAGTTGAATTATGGCATTCACCGCCATTTGAGCCTGTCATTAAACAAACAGAAGAACATCCTGAAGGTGCCATTTATGCGCGTGGTGCTTGCGACGACAAAGGTCAAATGTACATGCATGTGAAAGCCTTCGAAAGCATGATGAACACAGGTTCATTAACCTGCAATGTTAAGTTTATGATAGAAGGTGAAGAGGAAGTTGGTTCTGCTAACTTGGGTACCTTCATTAAAGCCAATAAAGAAAAATTAAAATCAGATGTGGTTTTGGTAAGTGATACCAGTATGATTGCCAATGATACACCTAGCATCGATGTTGGTTTGCGCGGTTTAGCTTACATGGAAGTTGAAGTAGTAGGTCCAAACAGAGATTTACACAGTGGTGTTTATGGTGGCGCAGTTGCAAATCCAGCAACCATCTTATGCCAAATGATCGCAGCTATGCACGATGAAAACAACCACATTACCATTCCTGGTTTTTATGATGATGTAATTACAGTAAGTGATGCAGACAGAGCCGAAATGGCCAAAGCGCCTTTCAGTGAAGAGGCCTATAAAAAAGATTTAGGTATAGCCGAAACTTGGGGTGAAAAAGGGTATTCAACAGTTGAAAGAACGAGCATTCGTCCAACACTTGAAGTGAACGGTATTTGGGGTGGATATATTGGCGAAGGTTCTAAAACGGTATTGCCAAGCAAAGCGAATGCTAAAATTAGCATGCGTTTAGTACCTGGTCAAAACTCGCATAAAATTTCAGATTTATTTAAAGCATACTTTGAAAATGCAGCACCAGCCAATGTTAAAGTAACTGTAACCGCACACCACGGTGGCGAGCCAGTATTAACCCCAACAGACAGTGTTGAATTCAGAGCTGCTGCCATGGCCATGGAAAAAACATTTGGCAAAAAACCAATTCCAACCAGAGGTGGCGGAAGTATCCCAATTATCGCTTTATTCGAAGCTGAATTAGGAATCAAATCGGTGTTAATGGGCTTTGGTTTAGACAGCGATGCCTTGCACTCACCAAACGAAAAATATGGTTTATTCAATTACTATAAAGGCATTGAAACCATTCCTTATTTCTATCAGTTCTATGCTGAATTGAATAAGTAATAAATAATTTTCAATCATAAAAAAACCTCTGAATTTTTTCAGAGGTTTTTTTGTTTAATACTTTTTTAATTAATGACTTGCCTCCATTTCGATGGCATCTACATCGATGTTTTGTTTCTTTAATAAGCCTTTCACAATAACAGCAAAGAGGGTTAAGTAGACAAAACAAACAACGGCCACAATGTATGATTGATGAATGCCAATAAGGTCGGAGAGTTTACCTTGAATAGGAGGGATGATACCACCACCTAAAATCATCATCACTAAAAAGGCCGAGCCTTGTGAAGTGTATTTGCCTAAGCCTAATAATGATAAACTAAAAATGGCTGGCCACATAATACTACAAGCTAAACCACCCGCTAAGAAAGCATAAATGGCTACGATACCGTTAGAGCTTAATCCAACCAACATGGCTAGAATACCAAATGATCCGAAAATCATTAAGGTTCTTGCTGGTTTGTCTTTGCTTAAATAGAAAGCTGCAATTTGTATAAACACGCATATAATGTAAAAATAGAGAGGACCCATGTTTTTACCCGATAGCGAATTAACCCCAATGATAATAATGAAGGCAATAATTGGAACGATGAACAAGGCCACTTTTTTCATGATACCTTTTAAATTAAATGCACTAATGGCACCTGCCCAACGGCCAATCATCAAACTTCCCCAATACATCGAAACATAAGGCGAAATATCTGAAGAGGTCATGCTGCCAAATTCTTTTAGTTTTAATAATTCACCTAAGTTGGAGCCTATAGCTACCTCTACACCAACATAGGTGAAGATGGCCAACATGCCCAAAACCAATTGAGGGTATTGCATGGCACCCCAACCTTCGTGTTTTTTGCGCGATGAGGCAAACGCAAATACCAGGCCGCCAACCACTACAATTAAGGCCCCAAACAACCAGCCCATGCGGTAGTTCTCGAGTCCCATTTTAACAGTCTCTAATCGTAATTCAGTATTGTAAATTAGGTTTTCATTTTTAAGCAGTGGGTCAGCTTTTTGATAGATGTCTAATTGGCTTGTGAGTTGCTCCATTTCAATGGCATCGGCACTTTTATAACTGTTAAAAACAGGCACAAACATGGCGATTAAAAAGAAGGTCATCACCCAAAGTGTAATATGTGCTTTGTTTGCTTTTTCCATTGGCTCTGTTGCAGTGCCAGCGGGTACTTTTTTAGAGAAAAAGAACAAGGCAGCAGCAGCAATGAATAGAATACCAACACCTACATATAAATAAATGACTTTGTCGAGTTCTAAGGCTCTGATTTGTTCGTCGGATATACTGGTTGCAGTGCCGAATAAGGCCAGTGCAACAACCAATGGACCTATGGTTGTACCAAATGAATTGATACCACCACCAAGGTTAACACGACTTGCACCTGTTTTGGGATCACCCAATAAAATGGCAAATGGATTGGCTGCAGTTTGTTGCAATGAAAATCCGAGCGCAACAATGAACAAGCCCATTAACATGCCAGCATATAAGTTGGCTTCAACGGCTACTATCATAGCACCAGCACCCAAGGCAGAAAACAACAAGCCATATACAATACTGCGTTTATAGCCCCATTTGCCAACCAAATCTTGGTTGCCCAATGCGCCAAATGTAAACAATAGCAATGCCCCTAAATAATAGGCAGTATAAAAGGCAAAATCAACCAATTGGGATTGGAATTGATCGAGTGAAAAATAGGTTTTACAAAAGGGGATAAAAATGCTATTGCCTGCTGCAATAAAGCCCCAAAAAAAGAACACCGTTATCAGGGTGTAAAGGGCGGGATAGTTGGTTTTGATCATAAAAAATTAAAAAGGATAAATTGAATTGTTGGTTTTGAGTTGGTTTTTAAATCATATTTTTAAGCGCTATAGTACTAAAAACGAATGCAATGAAGCGTAAGATTTAGTGATAAATGTTTACAAAATAAATTTTAAAATTGCTGTTTTATTTGATATATTTGCCAAACATAATTATAAGATATTATATGAAAAAATTAATTTATTCTACATTGGGGCTAATCTTAACAGCTTCATTCATGTTAACCGGTTGCAAGGACAACACAACTTCTACTCCTCCAGCAGCTCCAAAACCAACGATTACTTTCTTGAACACTGCAGGTTATACTTTTACCAATGCAAGTGTTTTGAATACAGGTTCAACTGCCCAATTAAAATTTGGTATGGTTGTTACCAGCACTATTAATTTAAAATCTGTTACCGTTTCTAGAAACTACGAAGGTTCTGGTAATGTTGTAATTTTTACAAAAGCAGTTCCAAGTAATTCAAAAAATTTCCAAATTGATGTAATGGATACTTTATCAAGTGCTTTGAAAGGTAAATATGTTTACACTTTCTCTGCTACAGATAATGATGCTACTACTAACTCAGCTACAATTGATATCACTGCTACTGGTGCATTAGTTGAAATCATTGACCAAAAAATCTACAATAACTTTGGTAAAGGTTTCGGTGGTTATGATTTAATTACTGGCGAAAATATTTCAAATGCTGATGCTTCTAACGTTACTAGAAGAGATATCAGAGATAATTCTACAAGTTCTGTTATTGCTAAGTCTTGGACTTCAAGCAATGGTACTACTTTCATCAAAAACCCTCCAACAATTACTTGGGACCAAACAGATTCAGAAGCTAAATTGAAATCAGCTTTCGATTTAAATGCTGCTTCAGCTTCTGCTAACGTAACAGGTTTAGATGGCGTAACTGGTACTTTAATTATTGCTAAAGTAACAAGAGGTTCTTCAACTAAGTACTTCATGATCAGAGTTACCGATGTGGTAGACGATCCAGGAGCAGATGCTGATTACGTTTTGTTTGATTACAAATTCTAATAATCTTTATAAAAATCTTAAAGCCGACTCTTAAAAGTCGGCTTTTTTTATGCAACTTTGCGAGTAATGAAAAAGATTGGTGTTTTTACTTCTGGTGGCGATGCGCCTGGCATGAACGCGTGTATAAGGGCAGTAGTGCGCTCTGCAGCCTTTCATAAAGTAGAAGTAATGGGGATTAAACGCGGCTACCAAGGCATGATTGATGACGAATTTATAAATCTTCAAAAATCAGATGTCGCCAACATTATTCAAAACGGTGGTACCATGTTAAAAACAGCCAGAAGCAAAGAATTTATGACACCAGAAGGTCGTCAAAAAGCATTCAATAATATTCAAAAACACGGCATAGAAGGCTTGGTTTGTATAGGTGGTAATGGCACTTATACAGGTGCTGGCATTTTTTACGAAGAATTTGGCATACCTAGCATTGGTGCACCAGGTACAATTGATAACGATTTGTATGGTACAGATTATACCATTGGTTTTGATACCGCTGTCAACACAGCGCTCGATGCCATCGATAAAATAAGAGATACTGCCGATGCTCATAACCGCATTTTCTTTATTGAAGTAATGGGCCGTGATAGTGGCTTTATAGCGTTAAATGCAGGTATAGCAGGTGGTTCTGAGGGTATCTTATTGCCTGAAGTAATGAACGACTACGAAGCTTTAAAAAGCCATTTTGCAGATGATAAAAGAAGAACCAAAGAGTTTAGCATTGTTATTGTAGCCGAAGGCGAGACAGAAGGTAAAACATATCAATTGGCAGAACGCTTTAAAGCAGATTTTCCTGAATGCGATTTGCGCGTTACAGTCCTAGGGCACGTTCAACGTGGCGGTCGCCCAACGGCCAACGACCGTATTCTCGCAAGTTTGTTGGGCAATGCCGCTGTAGAACAGTTATTAGCAGGTAAAACAAATTTATGTGTTGGCGTAATTAACCACGCCTTGGCTTTGGTTTCCTTTCAAGAAGCAATCAATAGTAAGAAAACTATTGATCCTTCGCTTTGGCAATTATCTAAAGTTCTAAGTTATTAAATGCTACTAAAACTAAGTATTTCCAATTTTGCCATTATTAAACACATGGTATTCGAACCTAGCAAGGGCTTGAATATTATTACAGGTGAAACGGGTGCAGGTAAATCAATTGTTATGGATGCACTCTCACTGATTTTGGGCAACCGTGCCGATATAAAAACGAAAAGTGAAGATGGCAATTCGGAAAAATGCATTGTTGAAGGTGTTTTTCAATTGAGCGAAGCAAAATACAAAACGCTGTTTGATGCCCTAGAGCTCGACTTCGAGGAACAGACAATCATTCGCAGAGAAATTAATGACAATGGTAAATCTCGGAGTTTTATTAACGATACCCCAGTTAATTTACAGCAAATTAAGGCCATAACACAAAACCTTATTAGCATTCATTCTCAGCACGAAAACACCCAACTAACCGATCGCGATTTTCAATTCAATTTACTGGATAATTTTGCGGGAATAGCAAAGCAAGTATTGGATTTTAAAAAGAACTTTAATGCGTTTAAAAATAAAACAGCACATCTAAAAGAATGTGAACAAAAGCAGCAAGCATGGTTAAAGGAGAAGGATTATTTAAATTATTTAATCAATGAGTTTGAGCAGCTAGCTTTGCAAGACAACGAAGAGCAGTTGTTAGAGGCAGAATTAAATTTGTTGAACAATGCAGAAACCATCGCACAAGTATCTGATGCCATGGTTCAATTGATTACAGAAAACGAAATGTCGGTGGTCGATGCATTGAATCAATTAAAGTCGCAACTCAAAGCAATTGTAAATGTAAGTGGATTATCAAAGGAACTCTACGACCGAATTGAATCATCGATCATTGAATTGAAAGACATTGCTAGCGAAGCCGACAATTTAAAACAATCGGCCATGCCAGATGCCGCACGATTAGAGGAGGTTAACAATAGATTACTAACCATTCAAAATTTGAAACGCAAACATGGCGTTATTGAATTTGAGGATTTGTTAAAGGAGCAATCGGTTATATCAGATAAACTATTGACGATAGGGAATATTGACGATGAAATTGAGGTCCTTAAAAAGGAATTAGAACTAGCTGAAATAGCTTTGGACAAGGTTGCAATAAAGCTGCACACCGATCGTTTAAAGGCGGCCCTAAAAATCGAGACAGAGGTTAAACAAATTCTTAAAAGTCTTGAAATGCCAAAGGCTGAAATTAAATTTGAATTAACGGAGAAAGTCCAATTTGATGAATATGGTAAAACGGATTTTGTAATTCTTTTTACAGCAAACGTTGGCATGCCATTGCAGGCTTTAAATAAAGTTGCTTCTGGTGGCGAATTGAGCCGATTAGCCTTAAGTTTTAGAAGCATAGAGGCGGGTCATTCCGATCTGAGCACTTTGATTTTTGATGAAATTGATACTGGCGTATCTGGTAAAGTAGCAGATACAATAGGCTCACTTTTCGAGCACCTGTCTCATCAACACCAAGTCATCGCCATTACCCATTTGCCACAAGTGGCTGGTTATGGTCAATCGCATTTCATGATTGGTAAACGCGAGGAGCAAAATAAAACAATATCTTATCTTAAAGCTTTGAATCCATCCGATAGGGTAGATGAGTTAGCCAAAATGCTGAGTGGTAATTCTCCAACTGAAATTGCTCGTAAAAATGCGTTAGAATTAATAAAGACTATTGCTTCTTAGCAGTAGAGTAATCCTTTTGATGGTTTTTTAAAATAAAAAATGGGCATTTTTCAATGCCCACCCGTCTGCTGTATGTTAGACTATTCTATTATTTACATAATAGCTTTATTTTTTACATTCAATTGATTTAAAATTAATAGAATTGACATAACTCTATTTTTAAATCCTTGATGTTGTATTCGATTCCATCGCGGTCTATCGCAGATTTGTGTTTAAATTAAATGCTTTATAATTTGCAAAAATTCATTCAAAAATCTAAAAAACTAGGTGTTTTTACTTAGTATTAAATCTGAGTAAAAATACTTAGTTTTTCGTTCGCAATATTATTATTTAAATATTTATTAAAGAAATTTAATTTAATAAAATGTTGAAAATATTTATAAGTTATTGAAATACAGGTGTTAAAAAATTTACAAATTTCGACCCAAACAGCTCTGAACAGCGTGAATTTCTGTTGATGAAATTATGTTTAGTGAGTTATAGCAATAGTTGCAGAAATTAAAATTAAAATTTTAACATATCAATAAATATTAATATTATATATTTTTATTGAAAATTGCTTTAAAAACTAAGTATAAATACTCATAAAAATTAACAAAATTTTGAAAAATAATTTATAAATAACAGAAATTGAGTTAATTATGGAGTTTATGAGAAATGAAACACAAACATTTTACTTTTAAAAATGTTTGCTAATGCTTTAAAAATAATCCAAGGCATTCGAAGTATATCTTTTTTTCAAAAACCGAACTGGTTTTTCAAAATTGGGTTTGTTTTTACAAGCCTGCTCCATATTGATTAACCAATCAAGTAAAAACACTTACTTTAGAATAATCAGTTTACGTGAAACTCTAATATTCACAAGGCTTATAGTGCTATTTAATCAGCTTCTAATACAGTCTAAATTAGGTGGTATTTTGACCACATACCCTGGACGGTATTCTACTAGTTTTACCATCATTTTTACGCGAAAATACTAAGGATGCACCCGTTTTAGTGAAATTTAATGTATTGATAAACAGTTCTATAGGTCAATTTTAATAATTTTATTGAACCATGCCTTGTAATTTCGATTTTTCACTCTAAGTTTGAGTATAAGGTATTGATAATCATGGGTATATATACTTAGTAAGTTAAAATACTCATAAAACAGACAACAAAACAAAAAAAGACATTTAATGATATTATAGATACATGTTTAGAGAAGAAGCGGGTTAAAATAACAACAACACTACACTTTAAAACTAAAACGATGGAAAACACTAGAATGACCTACAAGCTAACGAATCTTAGTACTAGAAATAGAAAGATTTCTGCCAAGTTAGAAAAGCTTAGAATCCACACAATCTATTATCGTGTATTGATAATATCATAAAAAGCAAAGCAAGGGAGTAATAATATATAAACTTAAAAACTAAAAATTAAACTAAAAACTAAAACTTGAACTAAACTAAAACGATGGAGCACATTTCCATTATTTATTATTATTCCCCTTGTTTTGTTTTCGATCATTCCCAATCGAAAACTAAATGTTAAAAAAATCACAAAAAATCAAACATACAATTATGAAAAACTCAATCCTAAAATACTATTACACAGCCATCATATTGTTGGTTATTTCAATGGTTCAATTGATGTGTATGCAGGCATAGTAAGCCTTTAAAAACGTTCATATTAGATTAAATTATACACTATAAAACGGCCCTGGCAGTAATGCTGGGGCTTTTTTTTAGAAATTGTAAAAGCCATTGGCTTTCAAAAGGCATTCTTCAAATTCTTTTTCAGGATCGGAATCATATGTTATGGCGCCACCTACATGAAAAGAAACATTCTTATTTAACTTGTCCTCAATTATAGTTCTTATCACAACATTAAAATCGAAATCGCCATTTGGCATTTTGTAACCAATACAACCACTATAAATACCGCGTTTTTCATTTTCATAAATGGCAATATTTTTCATCACTTCTACTTTGGGAGCACCAGTCATGCTACCCATCGGAAACAAAGCCGTAAATATTGAAGTGAATGAACTGTTTTGAATTAATTGTCCGGAGACTGTAGAAATCATTTGATTCACCAAAGCAAATGGATAAACTTTGCATAATTCCTCGACCTTAATACTCCCACTTACACACACATGGCCTAGGTCGTTTCTAACCAAATCAACAATCATGACATTTTCGGCCAGTTCCTTGGCATCATTTTTTAACAATTCAATTTGGCGCTCATTTTCCACATTCGGCATGCGTTTATTTGTCCCCTTAATTGGCTGCGAAACCAAGTGTTCGTTATTTTTATAAAGAAATCTTTCAGGACTCGTACATAAAAGCGTAAATGATGGGCTTTTTACATAAGCAGCAAAAGGTGTTGGTGATTTTTTATTAAGCGCCTCGAATGTTCGTAATGGTTGTCTTAACGCACCTTCATAAATGAATTTTTGACAATAATTGATTTCATAAAAATCGCCCTCTATAATTTGTTTTTTAATGGCTTCAACATTGTCAATGTACTTGCTTTTTGGGGTGCATGCAACAAATGTTAATGGCAAATCGTGATCTGCAGATTCACTGATAGCGCTGTTTTTAAATTGCTCAACATATTGATTGAAAAGTGCATCTGGAATCCCATTATTGATAATTTCTAATATAGAACTTTTGCGCCTTATAGCTAAAAGGATTTCTGGGATATAGCAACCATTTTCGGCATCGGACAAGTCTATATCTGCGTTAAAGTTCTTATTAACTTCATAGGCAAAATAACCCATGACCCATCGTTTTTCAAATTCTATTTGATAGCAAATTTGTTGGAAATTTCCATTTACTTTTTCTATACAACCAAAAGCGGCAAGGCATTCAAAACGATCGTAATTCAATGGTGAATTAATTCCATTTGAATCATAATAATTGCAGGTTTCGAATGCTTCGGTGAAAGCAAGTATCAGCTGTTTGGTGAGTGCCAAATCATTTATTTGCAATTCAATTTGGTTGTTCATTTGAAAAATGTTCAAGAATGGCATTGGCTGTTTTTTCGGAAACAACAGCCATTAAAGTGTCTTTATCTGCAGTTTTAATTTTTTTTACAGATTTAAAATGTGAAAGAAGGGTACGTGCAGTTACCGAACCAATGCCATCAATCTCTTCTAAACTTGTAACTGTGAAATTTTTACTTCTTCTATTTCTGTGATGTGTAATACCAAAACGGTGGGCTTCATCACGCATTTGCTGAATGATACGCAATGTTTCTGATTTTTTGTCGAGGTACAGGGGCAAAGGATCATTGGGGTAATATAATTCTTCTAATCTTTTTGCAATACCAATAATAGGAACTTTACCATAGATATTTAAAGCCTTTAATGCGTCTATGGCAGCACTCAATTGTCCCTTGCCACCATCAACAACAATTAAATCGGGCAGGGCTTGTTGTTCATTAATTAGGCGGCTATAGCGACGGGTCACCACCTCGGTCATGGTAGCAAAATCATCGGGCCCTACAACAGTTTTTACATTAAAGTGCCTGTAATCGCTTTTACTAGGTTTGGCATCCTTAAACACAACACAAGCCGAAACAGGGTTGGTGCCTTGGATATTAGAATTATCAAAACACTCAATGTGCTTGGGTAGGGTGGTCAATCGCAAATCAGTCATCATGGTTGTTAAAATGCGCTCCGTTTTTAATCCTGGATCAAGCTTATCGGCCGCTTGCTGTTTTTCGTGTTTTAAATACAAAGCATTCTTCATACTTAAATCTAACAATTTCTTTTTGTCGCCACTTAATGGGACCGTAATATTAAAGGCAATGTCAATACTTAACTCAAATGGGAGAATGAGTTCTTCTGTTTCTGTATATTGGGTATTGCGAATTTCAGCAATGGCTTGTAAAAGCAATTCTTCATCTGATTCATCAATTTTCTTCTTATACTCCAAATTATGGGTTTGAATAATCATACCATTGACAACACGTAAATAATTTATATAAGCAGCCGTTGGTGTGCTAACGATACCATATACATCCACATTGCTTATTTTGTTGTTAACGATGGTTGATTTGGCTTGGTATTTTTCTAAAAGATCTAACTTCTCTTTATAAATCTGCGCTTCTTCAAATTGCAACAATTCAACAGCCTCGGTCATTTTTTGTTTAAAATGTTTCTTGGCCTCCGATAGATTACCCTTCAAAATATGTTTGATATTGGCAATGGTTTGGTTGTAATCCTCGAGCGATTGTAGGCCTTGACATGGCCCCTTGCAATTGCCAATCTGATATTCTAAACAGAGTTTGACTTTTTTGTCGCGTATGTTTTTCTCAGATAAATCGTAATTGCAATTACGGGTAGGGTAAAGCTTTTTTGCAAAATCTAAAACCAAATACATCAGCTTGCCACTGGAGTATGGCCCAAAATATTCGCTGCCATCTTTTACAGGATTTCGCATAGCATAGACCTTTGAAAATCGCTCCTTCGAAATTTTAATTAAAGGATAGGATTTGTCATCCTTTAAACTGATGTTGTATTTTGGTAAAAACTCTTTAATTAAACTGTTCTCGAGTAAGAGTGCATCGTATTCTGAATCAACAACGGTGTATTGAATGTCTCTTATTTTTGAAACCAACACGGCTGTTTTGCGGTTGTCGTGTATTTTAGTGAAATAAGAATTAACCCTTTTTTTTAAACTTTTGGCTTTGCCTATGTAAATTATCGTTCCTTGCTCATCAAAGTATTTATAGACCCCAGGTTGATCGGGTAAATTAGAAAGAAGTACTTTTAAATGGTTCTTTTCGCTCATGGCTAGCCTGACAAAATTAAATGAATGCGATTTAAGTTAGAATTATTTTTTTAATTCTTCTGCAAGTGCTTCAACTTCTTCTTGCCTGCGGGTAAAAACCGATTCAGATTCAACTACCAATTTTAAGGTGTTTTGAGACAATTTGTGCAAGGCCAAAATCTCACTTTTCGCTTGGTTAAAATACACCTTGAAAACAGCCTTGTCATAGTCTTTGTCATTGGCCGATTCTTTCAATGTTTTAACTTGTAAGAATAAATCTTCCGTTTGTTTTACAATCGGTGTATATTGTTTGGCAGTATTAATGTACAAACGGTCTAATGCTTTGTATTCTTCAAATAAACGTTTAATTTCTTCATCAGGTTCAATGGCTTTTTCTTCCATTTTTAAATTGCAAAAACTTACATTGTGTTCTATCACTTCACTGCGCTCCTGGATATCCGCTAATTCTACTTTGTCCAGTAAATCTTTAACAACTAAAAGTCGACCGTTCAAGGTGTCTAAATATTGTAGCTCTGCCTGCTTTTCATAGTCAACACGGTTGTCGTTACAAGCACTCAAAATACTTGCAGAAATAAATAAAAAGGTGAAAAGTTTGAACATCTGCACAAATTTCAGCAATTTCGTGACATTTTCCACTATAAAATTAAGAAGTGTTAGTAAAAGCAGACTTTAAACGCGTTCGAGATATTGTCTTTTTAAAGGATGTGTTAAGCCTTTCTCTATCGGCTGTTGGTGGCCCAGAAATGCACATTCCACTTTTCATGAAAAAGTTGGTCGAAGAAAAGAAATACATTACCCAAACCGATTTGATGGAACTCAATAGTTTATGTCAAATATTGCCAGGACCGTCGACTACTCAAACACTAACGGCTATTGGCTATAAAATGGGTGGACCGCGTTTGGCCTTTATTTCCTTGCTTATTTGGATTTTGCCAGCGGCTTTGCTCATGACTTTTTTTGCCATTTCTACTAATTATATTGACCCTCATTATTTTCGATACATAGGACCTATGGCATTGGGATTTGTAATTATGGCAGCCATTAAAATGACCAGTTTAATGAAACAATCTGGCATTGCTATTTTTTTAGCGATTGTAGCCTGTTTGGTTTCAGTCGCATTCCACACACCCATTACATTTCCGATCCTTTTGGTATTTGGTGCATTTATGACTGTAAACTTTGGTAAAAAGGATTTTGTTCCGAATGATAAACCCCTCATCAATATCCGGTGGGCGAATTTGTCATTAATGGTTTTAATTTTAATCTCAGCCGCATTGCTCGGTGCTTTTACTAAAAATAACTTTCCGCAATTGTCCGAACCAGTGCGACTATTCGAAAATACATACCGTATGGGTACCATGGTTTTTGGAGGTGGAAATGTATTATTCTCAATGATTTTGACCGAGTTTGTAGAGTTTAAACAAAAGCAATACTTAACCATGGAGGAGTTTAATACTGGGCTAGGTTTGTTACAGGCAGTTCCAGGGCCAACTTTTACTATGGCCACCTTTGCCAATGGTATTGCAATGAAAAAAATGGGGTATGGTTTATTTGGTCAATTATTGGGATGTGGCATTGGAACAATTGCCATTTTTTTACCGGGTACTTTATTGATCTTTTTTGTGTATCCACTTTGGAGTCAAATTAAATTGTATCCTATCGTTTACCGCTCGCTCGATGGCATTATTGCTGTTGCAATCGGCCTCGTATGGGCGGCAGCAGTATTTATGATAATACCTTACTTACAACAATTTATTTTCCATACGAAGTTGCCATTGATTAATTTAACGGAAACTTTAATCGTTTTAATTTTTACTATAGTATATTTGCGTTATATAAAATTACCTGCATTTATAATTGTAACTGTAACAATTTTGGCTGGTGTTTTGTTATAATATAATAGCCTATGAAGAAATTGTTGTTCATCCTTTCCGTTTTTATTTGCTCTGGTGTTAATGCGCAAACAAGTAGAGATAGTAATTTAATTCAATTCTCTGGAATGTTATTATCGGCCGATAGCTTGTTTGTAATACCATTTGCAAACATCTCAGTAGTTGGCAAACCCTATGGTACTTATTCAAGTTTAGAAGGTTACTTTTCTTTTGTAGCGCGCAAAGGCGATACGATTGCTTTTTCGCATGTTGAATTTAAAACAGCTTATTTTACCATACCCGATACCCTTAAAGGCTATAAATACTCGATTGTTAAATTGATGACAGAGGATACAATTTACCTCCCGGGTACAAGGGTTATGCCTATGCCCAACCGCGCGACATTCGATTATGCATTTGTTACGAAAGATATTCCTGACGATGACTTTGAGCGTGCTAAGAATAATTTAGAACTAGAGGCGATGAAAGAACGTGCCTACAAAATGGACAACGATGCTTCTGAAGCCTACAGAGCCGTTTTGAGAAGTCAAATGCAAAAATCTTATTATGCCGGTGGCCAAATTCCACCAATGAATATTTTGAATCCATTTGCTTGGGCACAATTCTTTGAAGCATGGCAACGTGGCGATTTTAAAACAAAGAAAAAACGTTAATCCTTAAGCTTTATTTTATTAGGGGACACCTCTCATATTTACATTTAATATAACCTAATGTCTTGTCGCTTTATTGCAAATGGTATTGGTATTTGTATTCATTCTAATATTTAAGCCTTTCATTTAGAATTCATCTTACATTTTACACAAAAAGAAAGGGTTCATTAAATTAGTATTTAACAAACCCCTTCAATGAATTGTATAGTATCTTCTTTTATCTTGTGTAGATAACCTTTTGTGTGGTTTTGCCTGTGCTGGTTTCAATCTCAAATAGGTAAGTGCCCGCAGCAAGCTCTAATTTGTTAAAGTCGAATACTAAGTCGTGCATTCCACTTGTTACATTGTTCTCTAGCTGGTTTTGAATTAACTTTCCATGTAAATCGTAAACACTGTACTTAATATAACCACTGTTTTCCAATTCAAAATGCAACACAATTTGGCCACTGCTTGGGTTAGGATAAATTGAAAGTTTATCGTTGTTAATTAACACTGTTTTTAATTGACTTGTTAACTGTATTTGTTGTTCAGTCGTATCAAAACAATTGTTACTGTCCTTAACTATCAATTGTACTTTATAAGCTTTAATAGTAGCGTAAGTATGACGTTGTTTAATACTGTCACCTGTAGCGCCATCGCCAAAATACCAAGTGTATTTAGAATATTTTTTATTGGTAGCTGTAAATTCTCTGATCACTTGGTTCCAATCTTTGAAGGTAAA
>CANFUB010000024.1 GCA_947450015.1 Bacteroidota bacterium
AACATTTCACCATGTTTATCCCAAGAAAAAGGCAGTTTATTGGTTAGATTGAGAAATTCGTCGTTCTTAGCTAATGCCGTATAAAAATCTGTTCTTAACAATACTTCTGTATTGCGAATGACATTTTTATTTGGGAAGTATTTTTCTGTTTCAATTTCTCTTTCACTTTCTAAATAAGTGTTAAATTTATCGAGAAATTGCAGGTTGAAATAGTAAAACAAGTAGTATTCCTTGAAGCGGGTATCTAATTGTTTTGAAAATAAAGGCAATGCGTGAGAATCTTGTTGTGTATAAGCGTACAACTGCTGTAGGACTTTGATGCGGATATTCCTGCGAGATAACATGAATGAATGAACGAATAATTGAGGGGCAAAATTAGCCATTATTATTGGTTAGACAAAGAAATAAATAAGTTTAGTTGTTGTAAATGCAACTTTACTTCAAATAATATAATCTGTGAGCCTTTGCTATTGCTAGCGTAAAGATAGCACTAAGACCTATTGCTTTGGTATATAATTATACTCTAATTTTATTTCTTCCAGTGTTTTTTTTACGACCTTTACCTGCATTTTAATGTCGCTATAGGGGCGGTTAGTCGTTTTATTTTTGGGTTGTTTAACCACACTATCAATCACATTCAGACCTTTCATCACCATGCCAAAAACAGTGTATTGGTTATTTAAACCTTGGGTGCCAGATTTACTATGACAGATGTAAAATTGGCTACCGCTAGAAGCTTTTAATGGGTTTACGGCATCTGCTAAACGGGCCGCAGCCAAGGCGCCACGGTCGTGCTTGATACTATCACGGATCTCTGCTGGAATGGTATAACCAGGGTCGCCAGTGCCATCGTTGGTACTATCAGTGTCCTTGGTATTAGGGTCGCCACCTTGTATCATGAATCCGCTGATGATTCTGTGAAAAGTTGTATTGTTATAAAACGAATCTTTTGCAAGTTTTAAGAAATTTTCTCTGTGCAATGGTGTTGCTTTATACAGCCACAAATACATATCGCCATATTGGGTTGAAATCTGAATGATTTCTTCTTGAGGAACAGGTGGATCCACAATGGTTTCAATAATTGTTTCTTTTTTGCAACTATTGAAACTTAAAGCCAATACAGCACTTAGCAAAGTGCACTTCACAAAATTTCTAAGCATCTTTATTTATTGTTTAGGGATATAATTAAATTCAGTGATGATTTGACTAAGCGTTCGTTTCTCAACCGTAACTTTCATCATAATATTATTAATCGGGCGGTCGCGTTGGTCTTTGGGTTGCTCGGCAATACTGTCAATGATTTCCAAACCTTTTATTACGATGCCAAAGACAGTATATTGATTGTCTAAAAACGAAGTGCCGCCTCTACTATGGCAAATATAAAACTGAGATCCACTCGATGCTTTTTGAGGATTGTTGGTTCTGGCTGCTGCTAAAGCACCACGGTCGTGGATTATTGTATCTCTAATTTCAGCAGGAATCGTATAACCAGGACCACCCATACCATCGTTATATGGATCATTGTCTTTACTGTTTGGGTCGCCACCTTGAATCATGAAACCAGAAATAATTCTATGGAAAGTGGTGCTATCGTAATAACCTGCTTTGGCTAGTTTTAAAAAGTTCTCGCGGTGAAGGGGTGTAGCTTTGTATAGCCAAATATACATATCGCCATATTTAGTGCTAATCTTAACAATCTCTTCTTGTTTCTCTTCAGGAGCCGTTGGTTGCTTTTCAACCTTACTTGTTTCTTTTTGTGTAGCGCTAGAAACATTTGTTTTTTTCGATTTACATGCAACGATAAAAACCAAAGCAATGCTTAATACTAATATTATTTTTTTTGTCATAAAATTTGTTCTATTCATAAATCATTACAAACTGCAATTCTTTCATCAGCTTGCCATAATAGGTTTTCATATACTTTTCGATGGTATCCATTTTTTTGTAATACTGACACATTTCGAAATAAAGCACATCGAAAATGGTAGAACTTACAAATGGTACTTCTTTTTTAAAGCCACTGATGCAGAGGGCCCCTGTTTTCTTAAGCATCTTTTTAATGTGGCGCTTATCAATATTAAGGGTTTGGCAACTGCCCAAATGAAGAATTTTATTTTGTAATTTATTTTCCGACATCGTAGCCAATTCATCGAGCGACAAAATTGTTTTTTGATTCAATTTCAAGCCGTTTGGTACACCATGAAATGCTAAATAAAATATACTAAACTGGTCGTAAATTTTCTTTTCGTACTCCTTAATTCTATGCTCCAACTCTTCGGGGGTACTGCAATGCCTGTGAATATATTTTACTTTCATGCCACTCGCAGTCTCCATAAAACGCAAAGCATTTTCAATGGTGTCTTTTTGACGAAGATCGGGATGCCAATCGCCTTCAATGCAAAAAATCTGTTTGGTATAACTATTCGCTGTTTTCAAATAAAGTAGGTCTAGAAAAGGTCTGTAATTTTCTTCAAATTAATAAAATTTTTACCGTTTTTTTATGGATTAAATTGAAAATACAAAATAAAAATATGTTAAATGTATTAATTGTGATTTGTAAAAATCAGATTTAAAGAGTTTTGTATATTTTCTCTATTGTGGAATTCTTCCATAAATACAGGACCGTTTTTACCCAATGCCATTATTTCATCATATTGTTGGGTAAGCAGTGCTTTAATTTGGTCAACATCCTTGCTATCACTTATAATTTCATACATTTTACCGAAGTTACCATTCTCAATCTGTTCTTTAAAACCATTAATCCTTGGCACTATCACAGGAATACCCAAATAAGCACATTCCATGCTGATAACTGCATAACCTTCGAAACGGCTTGGAAAAACACCGATATCAAAAAGTGGTAATATTTTTTCCGGATGCGTTGTCTTACCCAAATAGGTAAGGTTGTTTAAGCTCTTCATTTTATCCGCTATGTCTTCTAGCATTGGCCCAGAGCCAGCGATGATAAAATGGTAATCCTCTGCATTGCTCATTTTACTTGCCAATTCAACAAACAAATCGGGGCGTTTTTGTTCATGAAACCTCCCCAAGAATCCAATGATGCGTTTATTAGGGTCAATGTTTAAGTTTTGCAATGCCTTCGCTCTATTAATTTGTGTGTTTTTAAAGTTTGCAAAATCTATCATGTTATAAATAACGTGAATCTTATCGGCCTTTTCGCTGTATTTCTCTATCAGTACTTTTTTCCAAAATTCACTTGTTACAATTCTATTCTGTAGATAGGATTGATAATTGAATGCAGCCTCAAACCAGCCATTCTCATCGTATTCTTCACAATGCAAGACATCGTATAGAATGGTATTGGGCATTTTTTCGCGAATGAGTGGTGCCAATAAATAAAGGAAAGGATTGCTCATAATGACGATAATTTGTGGTTTCTCTGTTTTTATTAACTCCCATAAGGCTAGCAAACGCGGGTAAGGACCATCAGCAATTTCATCGAGGGCAAACTGTTCAGTTGCAGTTTGACCATATTTTTCTCGTAGAACGCCAGCAGTATCATCACTATTATTGACAACATCAATTATTTTAAAACCGTTTTGTTGAAGGTTTTTTTCGTAATCTAACAATATGTTTTCCGCACCTCCAGTATGCCACCAAAAATGACCGCATAAGGCGGTTTTATTGACTTCTAGAATAGGTTCTAAATCTTTATCCAGTGTGAGTTTAAAGCCTGTTTTAAAACCTGCCATTTTATGGGCTTTGGTTAAACCTGTGTCATTGTTGTTTTTTCTTTTAGCAAAAACAGATGGTAAAAAAACATACAATAATAAATCACTTATTCTCAGATTTGATGGGTTTCGCTTGGTGAGCAGCTTAATGATTTTCCTAAAAACTTTTGAAAAGAAACCATAATTACTTTTGAATTGAAGGTTGTCCTTTTTGTAATTTTTTTGCGATCTGCCCAAACCAAAAATGGAAGTCCAGTTGGCGCGATAGGCAAGGAGGGTTGATAAATTCCCCTCTTCTTCATTTCGGGTAACCAACGAACGAACATTTTGACGGTAATTGAAAATTACCTTTTTAATGGGCACACCAAAGTAACCTTTTCCGATGGCTCTTTGCCAAAAATCCCAATCTTCAAATAATTTTACTTGTGATGATAATTGATGGGTTTTCTGTCCATTTAATTTATTCCATAAAGTCCTTTTAACAGGCGATACAGCCACGACATAGTTGCTTAAAAAAAGTTCCTTTGCTGAGTAGTCGTTCATAATATCAACGCCATTTCTGTAGCCAAATTTGCGCACACTTGGATACACCCAAGAAGCATTTGGGTAGGCAGCAAAGGCCATGTGACAGTGCTTTATGAAATCAGGTTCTAACACATCATCACTGTCTAAACAAACTAAATATTCGCCAGTGGCGATGCGCGCTGCCACATTTCTTGTTTCAGCCAACCAACTGTTTTTTTTGTTGCGAACAACTTTTAATTGCAATGTTATATAAACAGATGTGGCAATTAATTGGTCGATGATTTGAATGGTATTTAAATCTGTTGAGCAATCATCTACAATGATAATTTCAAATGTCGATTTATCGAAAGTTTGTTTATCAATTGAGTCGAGTGCCTCGAACAATAAATTGCCAGTATTATAGACTGGAATTATAAAGCTATAAAGTGGTTTGTTAGTAATCATTTCCTATTTCAAAATATTTTGAGGAACGCGAAAGGTTGATGTTATAAAAAGGATCGTTATGAATGATATCATTCCATTTTTCAATGAAATAATTTTTCTCTAAATTTTGATTCGCTAATGACTTTTTGCTCAGTATCGGATTACCTCTGGTTAAACATTCATAATGGTACATTTTTACCCAAGGTACATATACGTTGTATAAGCCATGTGAGATTAAACGGCAACAGAGTTCTACATCGTTGCAATCAACCGCCAGCTGCTCATCAAATCCACCAATGGCTTCAAATCTATCCTTCTTAATCATCATACATGCTCCCGTCATAGCAGCGTAATTTGTTACACAATTGGTATTGTTAAAATAGCCTGCGGTGTCTTTGTGTGAACCCGAATAAACATGTGTTCCTGTTTCATCAACAGAAAGCACAATGCCAACATGTTGAAGGGTATCGTTAGGGTATAAAAGTTTTGGACCAACAACACCCACATTTTCTAACTGGGCAATTTTTAATAATTCTTCAAATAGATTTTCAGAAATTAATTCTGTGTCATTGTTTAAAAATAGCAAGTAGTCGCCATTTGCATATTTAACAGCTTTGTTGTTGAGAATAGAATAATTAAACGGTATGTCTAATCTAAGGCAACGAACTTTTTCAGGATAATTAAACTCCCATTGTGCAACGGTGCTGCTAAAACTTTTTTCTGTGCTGCCATTATCGATGATGATAATTTCGAAATTTTGATAGCTAGATTTTTCGAAAATAGAACGGAGGCAACTGTCTAAAATATTGGCTTTGTTTCGGCATGGAATTATAATGCTAATCAAATCATTTTCTTTCAAAGGAAAATGAGGCTCAAAACTACCCAGCGATTCTTCAGAGAGCTTTGCAAAGGCCATTGGATTTTTAGTTTTTAAATAAGCATCAAGTACATTGTGATTGTTGAGTATCTTTTTGAAATTAATCGACTCAGGGAATTCGTGGTACAAAATTTTTGCAATATGATGAACCTTGCTAGCACGATTGCTAAGCTGTAAAATTAAACCGTATACATTCTGAACCATTGTGCTGTCGATGGTTTTCCAAAGCGTTTTTGAAACAAGAAAAGTGTTCCCAATATAATTTCTTGACAAGATTGTATGAGGGCTCCAATTGGGCTTAAAGTAAGGGTTTTCTGTTTGGTCAGTTGTTTCGAATAATGGATTTATAAAGTCATTATCAGAATAAATAAAATCAACATGCTTTACCCCGTTAATGGAATTAATGTATTCATAAAAACAATTGGGCGCTAGTACACAAGCTAAATCTGTAAAGATGATGTATTCGCCAAGAATAGAGTTTGAATTTGTATTCAAGTCGGCCAAGGCCATGGCACGGTATTTCTCATCTCTACTAATAACTTTACTAAGAGTATAGTGAATTAAATTACTATTGTCATTCACTAAAAAGCAGACATTAAATTTTGTGTAAATCTGTTTTTCAAGTGCATTTAAAAAATCATTTAAATGTTTGAAATTATCATTGTCTACCCGCACATACAATTCTAATGAGGGTGATTTGGAAAAGTTGATAATGTTTTCACGCATGGCTTTTAAATCGCTAATACGCGGAAATTTCTTTTCTTTATAAAGCTTGTAATCTTGGTTATTTTCAGAAGGTTTAATGCCGATTATTCGGTTAACTTTTCCAAAAATTAAATTAAAAAGTTGTAATGAGAATTTTTTAATGAGCAGCAGTCCAGGTTGCGAAAAAAGAAAGCGTATGCGTTGGAAAAATCGCCACTTATCACTTTTTAAATAACTATCACTTGTTAAAATTAATTTCGTTTTTGTAAAGAAAAGATAAGCTTTCCAATAAACACTTCCCTCAATTTCCTTGATTCTTTCTTCATAGATTTTAACAGCATTCAACAAGGCCGTATGATCTACTTCATGCTTGTTGATTGGGTTGTTTTCAATGTTTTTTTCAGAATCTTGCATAACCTTAATTGTCAAATAAATGATGGTAACGTTCGCCTACTTCCTTTACTGGGCCTACAAACTCAACAGTTCCATTGTTTACGAGTGCTGCTCTGCTGCACATATTGCTTACTTCTTCAAAGTTGTGAGAAACAAAAATGATGGTGGCACCATTGTCTTTAATTTCCATTACTTTTTTCAAACACTTTTGTTGGAATCCTAAATCGCCAACAGATAAAACCTCATCAATCAATAAAATTTCGGGTTGTTTAATAATGGCAATACTGAATGATAAACGACTCATCATGCCGGTGCTATAGCGTTTTACTTGCCAATGAATGGCCTCGCCCAATTCTGAAAATTCGATGATCTCTGGCAAACGTTGTTTTATTTCAGCTTTGGTCATGCCCATTAATGCGCAAGACAATCTGATGTTTTCTATGCCTGTTAATTCTTGTTCTAATCCAACACCCAAACCCAATAAGGGCGCTACAGCTCCAAAGAGTTCTATCTTGCCTTTATCAGGTGTTATAATGCCTGAAAGGGCGCGCAACAAAGTGCTTTTTCCTGAACCATTTTTTCCAAGCAATGCAAACGATTCACCTTTATTTATTTGTAGGTTTACATTTTTAAGTACAAAGCTTTTTTGGAGTAATTTGTACTTGCCCGGATGAAGTAAAAAATCCTTCATGGAAACAAAACCATTCTCTTGAACATAAAAGCAAATGTCCACATCGGTCAAGCGTATCATTGGTTCTGCCGTTGGTGTCATATGTTCGATATAAAGCCCTTTCTATATTTGTTGAATGCCGCGTAACCAATTACAATGCTTAGCATGGCGAGGAATAAACTCATGCCAAAGTTTTCAAAACTTGGCACAACAGAGCGATAAAATATATCGTGGTAAGATTCGATAAAATAATAAAACGGATTTAGTTTTAACAAGAAGCGCTGATTTTCTGATAGCAATTCAGGTGTATAAGCGATGGGTGTAAAATAAAAGAAAGCAGGAATAATGGTCGTCCATAACAATTGAATATCTCTAAAGTAAACATTAATAGTGCCCATTAACATCCCCAATCCCAAAACAAAAACGGCCGTTATAATCGTAAATGGAAAAAAGGCAAGGAAACTCCAACTTAAATCGTAACCTAAAAAAAACATGATGACAAAAAATGGAATCAAGGTTAATAATAAATTAAAGACTGCTGCAACCATGGCCGATAAAGGAAAACAAAAGGGATGCAAGTTGATAGATTTCAAAATGGCCGCATTGTCTATAAAAGAAGTTAAGACCTGCAATATTGATGCTGAGATAAAATTCCAAAAGATTAAACCAGTTAATGCATACAAGGCAAAATGCTCGATATGATTGATTTGTTTAAATACGATGATAAGAATGGTCAGAAATATCAAAGGGTTCAGCATGCTCCAAAAAACACCGAGAAAGGAATTTTTATACCGAAGTTTAATGGTTTTAAGTGCTAAACTTAAAACGGCATTTTGAAAACCTTTATTAAACAAGGGTGATTTGATCATGAACGCTTTTGGAAAATTTGGTGCAAATTTAAGATAATATGCCAAAATTAGGTGGATGGTTGTCTAAATTTAATCGAATAGGGGACTGTAAATTAATTATTTAAAACATACTTTATGAGGAAAATGGTTATCTTAAGATAGTTTTTTTAATTTGATATTTTATTTCAATCAAAGACAATTTAAATATTTAAAATCCGTTAAATAGGTGTTAATTTAATATTATCGAACAATAGTAAGTAAGTTAAATTTATGTTTATTTATCTGATAGACCAATAAAGTAAATAAGTTATTACCCAATGTTGAATTCTAAAATTGTAAACTGTTTTTAAACCAATTATTTTCGCACCATGACAAAAGGTTTCAGTATTTTCATTGCATTATTGTTCTCTACACAAGTTTATGGTCAAAAGCCAAAGGCCGCAGCGCCTACACAGGCACCAACAACTTCGCGTCCTGCCATTCGTAAAGTACCCTTTTCTGAATTACTCAATAACAACGATGTCTATTATTTCAGAGATCAACCCTTTACTGGTACGAGTGTTGAAACGTTTAAGGACAACACTAAAATGCAAGAAATACAATGGAAGAATGGTTTAATCGATGGCACTAAAACAGAATATTTTGGGGGTGGTGTATTGGTAAGAGCCAAATTGACTTTTAAAGAAGGCAAACGCCAAGGACCTTTCCAATACTTTCATGCCAATGGTCAATTGAAACTAACAGGTAAATATGTCAATGATTTATTGGATAGCACAGTTAATGCATTTTATGACAACGGCTATCCTAAATACACCTTTACGTATGTGATGGGAGAGAAGACAGGCATTTCTATATCGTATTTTAACAATGGCAATATTGAGCAAAAAGTTGAATTGTTAAACGAAAAGCCAAACGGCAAAATGGAGACCTATTACGAAGCTGGTAATATTCGTCTAGTGACCACCTACAAACAAGGTATACGCGAGGGGCAATTATTGAGATACCATTTAAACGGCACAGTTGCCGAAGAAAGTTATTTTAAAAATGGCATTCAAGACAGTGTCTCTTATTATTGGGACAATGTTTTCGGAAGTATCTTAAAAATCGAAAATTATAAAATGGGTTTAAAGGAAGGCATATGGGTTACCTTTAACGAAATTGGCGATACACTCAGTATGTATACTTTTACCGATAATGTGTATGATGGTCCTTTTAGAATTTATGCTGCCGAAAAAATAATGACCGAAGTGGGTGATAAAAAATACCATGCAGATTATGAGCACCGCCTCGATCAATATGGTACTTATAAAATGGGTAAACTTGATGGGGTTTTTAAAGCAGGTTTGTACAACCGCGAAAACCATGTGGAAGGCTTTTATAAAGAAGGCACCATGGTTGGAGAATGGAAATACTACAACGTTGATGATAAATTGGTGTTGTATGAGTTGTACAACGACGAAGGTGTGTTGTTAAAGCAGAAACCTAAATTGAAAAAGCCTGAGCCAACAACAGAGGAAGATTAAATTTCAATCGTCTTCAATTGGTCGCTGATCACTAATCGGCCATGGGTTTTTGCTTTCACTTCATCAACCGTAACACCTGGTGCAATCTCTATCATTTCAAAACCTTGGTCGTTGATATTAAAAACGCCTAATTCTGTTACAACTTTTTTAACGCATCCTAAACCAGTAATTGGTAAATCACATTGACTAAGTAATTTCGATTCACCCGCTCTGTTCACATGTTGCATGGCCACAATAATGTTTTTGGCACTGGCCACTAAATCCATTGCGCCACCCATGCCTTTTACCATTTTGCCTGGAATTTTCCAATTGGCGATATCGCCTTTATCACTTACTTCCATGGCGCCAAGCACAGTTAAATCTACCTTGCCAGCTCTTATCATACCAAAGCTAAGCGCGCTGTCAAAAAATGCAGAACCATCAATGGTGGTAATGGTTTGTTTGCCAGCATTAATTAAATCGGCATCTTCTTCACCTTCAAAAGGAAAAGGACCCATGCCCAATAAACCATTTTCAGATTGCAAAATTACTTCTACACCTTCAGGAATATAATTGGCCACAAGCGTAGGTATACCAATGCCTAGGTTCACATAATAGCCGTCTTTTAATTCTGAAGCGATGCGTTTTGCAATTTGTTCTTTGGTAAGCATAAAATTTAATTACTGCAAAGCAAATACTTTTTAGGGAATTACGGATAAGGGATTGAAATCTTTTTTTCTTATTTTAACAAGGTAATAGTGCCCTTTAAATACTTCACACTGCCCGCTTTCTTGCCTTTGATTTTTACTTTATAAAAGTATACTGATTCCATGCATAATTCATTTTTATAAAAGCCATCCCAATTGGCATCTTTGCCACTTGTTTCCAATAATTTTTCGCCCCATCGGTTGAATATTTCTAACTCTACATTTAATATATTAGAACCATAAACTTTAAATACATCATTGGTGTTATCTCCATTTGGGGTGAATACACTTGGAATATAATACAACATGTCTTCGCATAGTTTAACATTAATGGTATCGCTGGCACTGCAATTATTTCTGCTAACAGTCAACCAAAATTGGCCCGGTTCATTTACAAAAATAGATGGTCTTGTTTCACTAGTGTTCCATAAGTAACTTCCTTGTTCTTTGGTACTCAATTGTAGTTCATAATTGCAAAGACTCGTATCTAGTCCAAGATTAACTTCTGGTTGACTTAATTGGTTCACTTGTATTGAATCTTGGTTACTGCAAAATGGACCAATTGCTTTTAAACTATACCATCCTTTCTTATCAACTTTAATATTATTTGTAGTTTCATTTGTGCTCCATAAATAGGAGAGTCCTTTAATGGTATCTGTTGATAGGAATACGTATTTACAATTGATAGAATCGTAACTCAATTTTATGATAGGTTTCTTAATTTGATCAATGGCAATGGTATCTCCGCTTGGGCAAGTATTAGAGTCCAAAACTTTTACAGAATAAATACCTTTTGAATTTACGGTAATTTGCATCGCTGTTGACCCTGTATTCCAATTGTATTTTGCAAAGCCCGAACTGGCTTTAATGAGGTGAGAAAACTGACCACAGAAGGCAGTGTCGTTGCCGATAAAGACTTTGAATTTGGGACCAACTGTAATATTAATTGTATCATATTGTCTATTGCCATTGAAAGCAGTAACGATAGTAGAATATACACCTTGTTTTTTTACAATAATTTTATTCGTAGTGTCACCAGTGTTCCATTTTATCTTACTCTCTAATTCTAAATTGTAGGTTAGGTTGATAGAATCTCCTAAGCAAATATTTGTGTCATTGCCTAGGTTTAATTTATTATCGGGGCGAACGAAAGAATTGATAAAAAAGTTTGGCAAACCCCATGAACAATATGTGCCATCTAAATTGATATAATTTTTTTGTGGATGGCAGTTTGTTGAATCTGGATCGTGAATAACAGAAAGATATTTAAAATCACTAATGTAAATTTTACCATCTGGCCCAAGTTGCAATGCTCCAGGTTGCGTAAAACTATCTGCAATATTTTTTTTTGAAATATTAAAAGTAAATCTGTTGGCAGTTACCGCATTATATCGTAGGATAATGTTGTTACTAGATGAAGTAATATAGATATAATTTGAAGAGGGTGAAAATTCAATTCCGTAGCATTGCGGACAATTCAATTTCCAGATATTAGATACCTTTCCTGTCGAATCATCAAAGTTCCCAATAGCCAATGTGTCACACATTGAATTTGCATATGCAATTTTTTTTCCGTTAGGTGAGATTTTCAAGTAACCGATTTCCTTTCCGCGTCCAAATATTCCAAATCCAGTCTTACTAACGACTGGTGTTAAATTTACACCTAAACTAGAAACCCTATATGCTAAGATAGAATCACTGTTGATTTTAACAGATATAACCCAATAATCTTTTCCATTTCTGTTTTTAACAGTACATACTTTTTCACACATTGGACTTTTTAACTTTATATTCTTTCGGTCATTGACAATGTCACCTTTCCCAAAATTCAATTTCATATTTATTTCAGAATATTGTAACCCATCATCATTATTTGCTTCAGCTACTGTAAAAATGTAAAATAAATGCAAACTATCTGGGATTTGAATTATCGTTGCAGATTGAGTTGATGTAAACGAACCTTTTAGTCCTATTCCATTTGGCATTTTAATATGTGTGCTATCCCACACACTAACCCCATCTGTATAAAAAAGTAATCTTCCATCAGGGGTACTTATACTTGCGCAACCTTCATTTGTGTACATTTTACCATTAGTTAGTGCTGATGGTGGATCAGTGTTAAAGGTGATTCCCGCTTTATTTCCAAAATACCAATTGTTATACTCTTTCTGGGCCTTCAAGTTGAAAACAACTAACATGGTCAATATCAATATAGCCAAATTGCGCATCTATACAATATTAAAACTTTAATTTTTATTTTCCTAAATTTTAAGCATTTATAAAATCTAAATAAAGCAACAAGGTGGAAATAGATTTATTCCCCTACTTTTTATTTTTTTTATCATTCCTAGTTCTGCAAATGCTTCAATTTTAGATGTACATTTCGCCTTAAAATTCCGTAAATTTGCACCTTTCTTTCTATGATTAAGCATAACAAAATTGTCAATGATCCGGTCTATGGTTTTCTTACCATTCCTAGCGATTTGATATTTGAACTTATACAGCATCCTTTCTTTCAACGTCTGCGTAGGATTAAGCAATTGGGCATGACCGATTACGTATACCCAGGTGCTACCCACTCACGCTTTCACCATGCTTTAGGCGCATTGCAACTCATGACCAAAGCAGTATTTACTTTAAGAGACAAGGGTGTTAAAATAACAGATGCCGAAGCCGAAGCACTTTACATCGGGATACTTCTTCACGATATTGGTCACGGCCCCTACAGCCATACGCTCGAACACACATTGGTGCGCAGCGTATCGCACGAATACATTTCATTGAAGATGATGCACGAACTCAATATTGAGTTCAAAGGCAAGCTCGATTTGGCCATTAAAATTTTTCAAAACCAATACAAGAAAGCCTTCTGCTATCAATTAATTTCTGGTCAACTCGATATGGACCGCCTCGATTATTTGAGTCGCGATAGTTTCTTTACTGGTGTTACCGAAGGTGTTGTGGGTTCTGAGCGAATTATCAATATGCTCAATGTGGTAAACGATGAATTGGTAGTTGAAGAAAAAGGCATCTACAGCATAGAAAAATTTATTATTGCCCGCAGGTTAATGTATTGGCAAGTATATTTACACAAGACAGTTGTTGCTACCGATATTGTATTGACTAATATTATTAAAAGAGCGGCCGAGGTGAGCAAACAAGGTGTTAAGTTATTTGCTACACCAGCCTTAGAATGGTTCTTAGAAAACGAGGTGACGAAGAAAACGTTTGAAGAACAACCTTTGGCATTAAAGAACTTTGCAGGTCTTGATGATTCCGATATTTTTTCAGCCATCAAAGCTTGGCAAATATGCGATGATAAAGTATTGCGCATTCTTTGTAAAAATTTAGTTGAACGTCATTTGCCAAAAATCATGGTATCCTCTAAGCCATTTGAGGAATCCTTAATCATTGAAAAACAAAATTTAATTTGTCAAAAACACAAGTTAAAAAACATTGAAGCGGCCTATTTTGCTTCTCAGAATTTAATTAAAAATGATGCCTACAAAGATGAGAGCACACGCATCAATATTTTAATGAAGGATGGTACCATAAAAGATGTGACCGAGGCAAGCGATAACTACAATTTAAAAGCCTTGAAACAAACGGTTAAAAAATATTATTTAAGCTATTATCCGTAAATATTATCTTCGCAGCCATATTTATGCAAATATTAGCATCTGAAATAGCCAGTTTAATAAAAGGAACCATCGAAGGGAATGCTGATCAAGTCATTACTTCTGTTGGTAAAATTGAAGATGCCAAAGCCGGCAACATTACATTTTTAGCCAATCCTAAATACAGTAACAATCTTTATACTACGGCTGCTTCGGTGGTTATTATTAGTGCCGACTTAGTCTTAGAAAAACCTGTAAGTGCTACCATTATTCGCCATCCAATGCCGTATTATGGTTTTTGCCAGGTGTTAGATAAATATTTTAATCCGCATCAAAACCGCAATGGTGTTCATCCAACTGCTTTGATTAGTTATTCAGCTAAAATTGGAGAAGGCGTATACATCGGACCTTATGTTGTGGTTGAAGACGATGCCGAAATAGGCGAAGGTGCTCAGATTTATCCGAATTGCACCATTGGTAAAAATGCACGCATCGGTAAGAATACTATTTTTTACGCTGGTGTTAATTTATATGCTGAGTGTATTGTCGGTAATAACTGTATCATTCACGCTGGAACTGCCATTGGTTCGGATGGCTTTGGTTTTGCGCCAACACCAGATGGTACGTATGCTAAAATACCTCAAATAGGCAATGTCATTATTGAAGACAATGTTGAAACAGGTGCCAATTGCTGTATCGATAGAGCCACCATGGGTAGTACAATACTGCGAAAAGGTGTTAAATTAGATAACATGGTGCAAATAGCTCACAATGCCGAAGTAGGCGAGAATACGGTAATTGCGGGTTTAAGCGGTGTAGCAGGAAGTACCAAAGTTGGCAAGCAATGTGTTATTGGGGCACAAGTAGGAATCGTTGGACATATTACCATTGCCGACGGTACGCAAATTGGCGGTCAAAGTGGTATACCAAAAAGTATCAAAGAACCCAATCAACAGTTTATTGGATCCCCAGCGATGCCATTGAAAGAGGCATTCAAAAGTCAAGTGTTACAACGCAATTTGCCTGCATTAGAGCAGAGGGTGCGCGACCTTGAAAATAAAATCAAAGAACTTTTAAATCAAAACAATAGCAATCAATAATTATTTGCTAGCTCATACAAACGATAAATATTAATGAAACAAACCACCATCAAACAAGCTGTAACCATTTCTGGAGTAGGGTTACATACAGGTGCAACTGTGAATCTTACTTTTTGCCCAGCGCCCGAAAACCACGGTTATAAATTTCAAAGAGTTGATTTAGATAAGCAGCCAATCATCGAAGCCGATTGCGATTTAGTGGTTGATACCTCGCGCGGTACAACACTCGAAAAAAATGGTGCCCGTGTTAGCACTGTTGAACACGCTTTAGCAGCATTGGTAGGTTTAGAAATTGATAATATCTTATTGCAAATAGATGGACCCGAAATGCCCATCATGGATGGCAGTTCGAAACCTTTTGTAGATAAATTATTGGCCACGGGCATTATCGAACAAGAGGCCGAAAGAGAATATTTTATTATTCCAAACAATGTGCATTACAGCGATCCAGAGAACCAAGTAGAAATGGTAGCCATGCCGTTGGATGACTATAGAGCAACAGTAATGGTAGATTATAACAGTCCAGTTTTGGGTAGTCAACATGCCATTATTACTAACCTAAGTGAATTTAAAACACAGATTGCAAGTTGCCGTACCTTTTGTTTTTTACATGAATTAGAAATCATGTTGAATAACAATTTGATTAAAGGTGGCGACTTGAACAATGCGATTGTAATTGTCGATAGAGTAGTAGAAGACCATGAAATGGAACGACTTGCTAAGATATTTAACAAACCAAAAGTTGAAGTAAGAAAAGAAGGCATTTTGAACAATGTAGAATTGCGTTTTCAGAATGAACCTGCAAGACATAAATTATTAGATTTGTTAGGTGATTTAGCCTTGATCGGTATGCCAATTAAAGCGCAAATCATGGCAGCTCGTCCTGGGCATGCAAGCAACGTAGCTTTTGCTAAGAAAATAAAAGCTTTGATTAAGAAAACTAAAAAGAAAGCAGTAAGCGAAGCACCTTTTTACGATCCAAACGTTAAACCAATTTTTGAATACAAAGACATCAACCGTTTCTTACCGCATGCGCATCCATTTTTATTAGTAGATAAAATCATTGAGAAATCTGCAAAATATATTGTGGCTGTTAAAAATGTATCTGGTGATCAATATTTTTTCCCTGGTCATTTTCCTAACGACCCAATTTTCCCAGGTGTATTGCAATTAGAAGCCATGGCACAAGCTGGTGGTGTTTTGGTATTAAGCGAAGTGCCAGATCCAGAAAACTACGCAACTTATTTCTTGAAAATAGACAATGCAAGATTCAAAGACAAAGTGGTTCCAGGCGATACCTTGGTAATGAAAATGGAATTATTAGAGCCCATTCGCAGAGGCATTTGTTTGATGCGCGGTCGTTGCTTTGTTGGCGATAAATTAGTAAGTGAAGCTGAAATGATGGCACAAATTATTAAAATTAAAAACATCTAATTTTAGGGGATAGGAACCTAAATATTGTATTATATAAAACACTATTAAAATAAAATGATTCAACCATTAGCATACGTGCACCCTCAGGCTAAAATTGCCGACAATGTTGTAATCGATCCTTTTGTAACCATCCATAAAAATGTTGAAATTGGTGAAGGTTCATGGATTGGCTCGGGGGTTAC
>CANFUB010000025.1 GCA_947450015.1 Bacteroidota bacterium
AATGCAGCCCCTAGTATTCCAACTGGTATAGGCAACATCGTATGCAAAGGCAATGAATTTTGTGCCACCATTAAAACCTCAGATCCTAAATCTAGTTCGAGTGCTGCTTCAGATACCACGCATTTATTTTGGGATGCAGGGATTAAAGGCGCATCCTTTAAACTCATCGATTCAACAGCACGCGAGGTACAAGGCAATGTGTGTTGGCCAACAAAAAACAACAAGGATACCAACGAGCGTTTCATGTTCACCATGGCTGCTTTCGATAGACAATGTAACATTGCACTTACCACCAAAACCTATGCACTAAAATTAGTGGTGCCACCAAAAATTTATAATACTAAATCTATTAGCAGCTGTGGCCTCCTTAAATGGTCACGCGGTTTCCAAGACACCAGTCATAAAGGCTTAAACTTTACAACGATTTATCAAGCTAAAGATAATAAAATACTTTATGTCAGTTATAATGTTGTAGATTCTTTGAGGGTGTATGCTAATGGAAATTATATCATTAAACATGTATTGAGATCCGATAAAGTTTTAAGTTGTCCGGTTACCATTTGGGATACGCTTACGATTTCAAATGCCATAGAAATTCCAAACATTAACAATAACAAAGATTCCATTATCTGCCTGAACAGCATGGCGAACTTTAAGCTACTGCCCTCTAGTATTTCCAATTATAAAAGTCATCAATGGTTCTTCAACGATACCTTACTAACTGGCATGGATTCTAGTATCAATTTGAAAATCAAAGCAAATTCAAAAATTAAATGTGTAGTAGAAAATAAAAGTGGCTGTAAGGCCGAAAGAACCTTGAATTATAATGTCCTTCAGCACAAAGCCATTGTTGGAACAGATAGTGTTTTTTGTTATGGAAAAACAATACTTGTAAAAGCCAATTTAAGCAATTTAAGACAACCCCTTAAATACGAATGGACCGTCGATGGTCTGCAAACCACAGCCGCAGACAGTTTAAACGTATTGATGATAGCGCCTAAAAAAGTGTTCTTAAAATTAACAGAAGCCGACCAATGTCAATTCACAGATAGTGTTAATCATTTGCCTTATACAAGTCAACCTTATAAGTTAAGCGGCACGCCTCTGGTTTGCAGCGATTCACTTGCCATTGTCAAAGGAAAGGGCATTGATAATTCAAAGCCTTATTTCTACCTCTGGAAAATAGGCAGTGTAGACATTGTGAATAGAGATTCTACACTAAATTTCTACCCATCCAAAACAGCAATGGTAACATTGAAACTATTGTATACCAATGGTTGCACTTTAAAAGATTCCATTGCCATGAATGTACTACCGAATCCAGAATTTGAGTTGAACCATTCACCCTACAGATGCATTGGTCAAACAGCGACACTCAAGCCTGTTATGATGAATAGGAGTGCAGGCCCATTTTTCTACGAATGGAAATTGGACACTACATTTTTAAGCAGCGATTCTATCATCAATAGAACTGTTAAAACAGATGAAGTTATTTATTTGAAAGTAAGCAATGCTTTGGGCTGTGTGACTGATGACACAGCGAACGTATTTGTTTATCCAAATTTGCGAGCTAAAATAAAGCACAGTGGGAATTACCATCCCAGCAGTTTTATTAATTTAACCTTAACCCAACCCTACCCATCTTACACTTGGTCGACAGGCTCAAAAGCAGCAAGTCTTTCATTTTGGGCTAGAACCCTAGGCCCCGCAGGTAACTACACCTTCTGGTGCAAGGTGGTCGATGCGAATGGTTGTGCCTCTGCTGATACCGTTACCATTAATACGAATTCATTTCTTAAAACACATGCAATTGCGCACAGTGATTTGAGCGTTTACCCCAACCCTGTGGGCCGTCAGTTGAATATTATATCAGTTGGAATTGGGCAAGCACAGCTCTTTACTTTGGAGGGTCGACTATTGCAAACAATACCATTGGCGATGGGCTTGAATCAGGTGAATATGGAGACTTTGGCAAGTGGGGTTTATTTGTTAAGAACCGAAGTAAATGGACAGGTCATCAATTTGCGCATCGTGAAAGATTAATTTCACTGTTATTGCCTACACAAATAAATTAAATTATCGAAACCTTTCGCTTTGGTACAATTTACTTGAGAAAAGGTGTCTTCCAAATTTTTTTCGTAAGCCTTTTGTTGATTGGAACTCAAATTCATCATGTTCCTAAAATAAATTCCCTGCGGAGTTAGCTGTTTAGAAACGGTCTTTAGATAGTCTAATTCAAAACAAGGCTCTGGCACTTGGTCGTCGATAAACAAATCGTCGATGATTAAATCATAGCCATCTTCTGAGGCTTTTTGAATCCATTCAAAAGCATCGGCAATTTCTATGTTTAACATTTTGTAACGACCGATGTTAAACTCTTCGTGTGCAAATTTTACCAAGTCTTCGTCAAATTCTATGGCCTTAATTTGAAAGGGCCATGCACATTTTTTAGAGAGTATTTCAACAGCACTGCCACCACCTAAACCTAGCATTAAAATGCGCTGAGGCTTAATAATTTTAAGGGATTCGAAAATACCTTTCTGCATAATTTGGTGCAAACTGCCATAACTGTAATTGGCATTCTGACTGTTCAATACCTTGTAGCCATTCTCGAAATTAATTTCATAAACCTGACCCTTGCTGGTAGTCCCACTTTTTATTTTCGTTGGAAAAAGATAGCTAATGGCCTTTTTGGTTTGCATGAATTAAAGCTTAAAACATAAACTGTAAACCAAATTGAAAACCAATGCTGCTATAGGATTGAGCGTAGGAGAGTTGCTCCGTAGCTTGGTTTTTTTGGAAGGCATTTGGCAATAACAATGGATTATTGCGGATTTCTAATACATCTTTAAGATAAACGGTTTCCTTGTCGGATACATTTGGGTAAAGGGTATTCAAACTTTGTTGATTGGAACTCTGATACCCAGTAATCGTCTTTTTTCTAACCTTGCTGTTCAATAATATTTGATCGAGCGAAAGGAAGAATTTTATTTTGCGATTCAATTGATAGGTGCATACCAAATTGCTTTTAAAGCCTACCGAAAAATAATTGCGAAGTATGGCTGTTTCCTGACTGTTCTTGTTACTATCGCGGTAATCAATATCGCATTTGATTTGCGATTTAATAGGTAAAATGAGGCCTGCATTCAATTGGAAGTTAAATTTCTTAACCGACCAAAGGTAGCCGAATTGAAGTACCAAACGCAGGCTATTGGCCGTATAAGTAGCGGTTTTAAGGGTGTCCTTGCCGCCGGTTTGCATGCGTACCACATTGCGGTTCCCAATTAATAAGTTAAGCCCTGCGCCAAACATCCAATTGCTGCTATCGGGCTGGTGTTGGTAGAAAAGCTGTGTGCTGCTGCCACTGCCCAAGGTGTAGCTTTTGGCCTTACCCCAGGTTAAATCGCTTGGCGTTTTTGATTTAGCATCGCCATAATAGTAGCCCGAACTCACCCAAAGGCTGTTTTTTTGAGCACTCAAGGTGCTACAAATGAGAAATAAGAATATGGTAGAAAGTGCTTTCAATGACCTTGCGAAAATAAGGTAAACCATTAATTTTGCCACTTTTCTAGGCCGAAATATTTGAAAAAACTGCAATTATTTAAGAATATCATCATAAGTACTTTGAATTATAAATTCATTTCATTACTTTTGCACCCCTAAATATAAAAATAAAGTATGAGTTTAGTTAATTATGAATCTGCAATCATTTTAACACCCGTACTGTCTGAGGCGCAAATGCAAGAAGCGGTAAAAAGCTACAGACAGTTGGTTGCGGAGCACGGTGGCGTTATGGTAGGAGAGACCAATTGGGGTCTTACCAAACTAGCGTATCCGATTAAAAAGAAATCTACCGGCTTCTATCATTTTTTTGAATTCCAAGCGAATTCAGATTTTCAAGCGATCCTTGAGACCGCTTACAGCAGAGACGAAAGAGTACTTCGTTTCTTGAACTTAAAATTAGATAAACACGCGGTTGTTTATAACGAACGTAAACGCAAAGGAGAAATTGCTCCGGCTAAAAAGTACGAAAGTAAAGAAGGAGGATCATCAATATGAGCGGAAAATCAGGACAAGACAGCTACAACTTCAATAGTCAACAAAACCAAGTGATTATTAAAAAGAAGTATTGCCGTTTCAAAAAGCACAACATTAAATACATCGATTACAAAGATTCTAATTTCTTGTTGAAGTTTATGAATGAGCAAGGTAAAATATTGCCAGGAAGAATAACTGGAACATCAGATAAATATCAACGTAAAGTTGGTACTGCTATCAAACGTGCGCGTTTCATGGCGATACTTCCATATGTTGCCGATGGTTTAAAATAAAATAAAGGAGGAAAAGAAGTATGTCAAACATGAAATTAATTTTAACCCAAGATGTTCGTAACCTCGGACATAAGGATGATGTGGTAGCAGTAAAAGCTGGATACGGTCGTAATTTCTTAATTCCAAAAGGAATGGGTAAATTAGCTACTGAATCTGCCTTGAAAATGCTAGCAGAAGATATTAAACAACGCGCTTTCAAACAAGATAAAGTTAAGAAAGACGCTGAAGCTTTATCTACCAAATTAGAAGGTGTAAAAGTAACAATCAAAGCAAAAACTGGTACCAGCGGAAAAATTTTCGGTGCAGTTACAGTATTGCAAGTTGCCAATACATTGAAAGAAATGGGCTATGAAGTAGACCGTAGAAAAATTGTATTCAATGAAGAGCCTAAAATGTTAGGCAATTACACGGCTACAGTTACCTTACACAAAGAAATATCAAAAACCATTGATATTGAAGTGGTAAGCGAATAATCTGGTCTTTTATTTATATTATTTTGAAGAAGGGATGAATTAAATCATCCCTTTTTTCGTTTTATTTGCATGAAGCAATTTATTCTTAATCATTTCACAATGAATTTTTCAATCAACAAAATCTCTTTGGCAATTGTATTTGCCTTGTTTATCTCATTTAACAGCCAAGCACAAGTAAATACCAAACAAAAGGGATTACTATGGGAAATTACAGGCAATGGCCTTAAAAAGCCAAGCTACGTATACGGTACCATGCACATCAGCAATAAATTGGCCTTTCACCTAGGTGATTCATTTTACCTATCACTTCTAAAATGCGATATGGTAGCCCTAGAACAAAATCTTGATAGTGTTATTCACCGTTGGATCTCTGAAGATGAAGATCAAAAACCAGAAGATGCCGACAAAGTGAACAAACGCAATACCAATGAATACCTCAATTTAAATAACTTTAAATTGAACAATTACGATAAAGACCTTATTCAACGAAAACTGAGTGCCGAGGTGCGCGAGGTCAATTACCTTTTGAAACGCGGCAACGAAGATGATTTCGAAGAAGATGCTTGGTTAGATTTGTACATTTACCAATTGGGCAAACGCCTAGGCAAAGAAGTAACGGGGGTTGAAGGCTACGAAGAGAGTCGCGACTTGGTTGAAAAATCTAGAAAAGAACCAGAGAGTTCTAAAAAAGAAAACAAGAAAAAATTAAAGACCTACAGTTATAAAATGCGCGATCAGGTGTCTGAAGCCTATCGCAAAGGCAATATCTTTATGATAGATTCTATTGACCGCATGACGGAAAGCGATCATTACAGAGAATACATGCTTTACAAACGCAACGAGAACATGGTGCGCAGAATGGATTCAATTGTAAAGTTAGGAAAGACCTTGTTTACTGGTGTTGGTTGCGCGCATTTACCGGGCAAGCGCGGTGTGCTTCAAATGCTAGTTGACATGGGTTACAAAGTACGTCCCGTGCAAAGTTTAGCCAACGAAAAAAGCAAATTGGCCGATAAGTATGAAAATATGACCTATGCCCATAAATACAAATTGGTTAAATCCGATGATGAATTATTGGCCGCCAACTTACCTACCAAATTAACCAAAGTAAGAGATAACAATTCATATGCCTCGTATCTCAGTCCAGATTTGGCCAATGGTTACTACTATCAAATCGAAAAAATAACATGCAATACCGCCTTCTCTGGTAAAAGTCAAGAAGATATTTTACTCGAAATCGATACCATGATATTTGAAAATATACCTGGCGATGTGAAGGATAAAAAAATGATTACCTCTAATGGCTTTCCGGGTATCGAAATCGTTACTGAACTTAAAACAGGTGACTTAAATAGATTTCAAATACTAGCCTCGCCTTTCAATGTTTACATTGTAAGAATGTCTGGTAAGAAAAAATTTGCAACCTCTTCTGAAGCCGATGCGTTTTTTAAATCTTTAAAAATTAACGAAGGCAATGCCACCCAATGGCGCACCATCTCATCGGGTGATAGTGTTTTTAATTTACAATTGCCAAGCAGCGATAAAACCAATAAACTGCCATTAAATGATAGGGTAGATCCTACCTTCGAACACTTGGTGTTTGAAAAATCTTCGGGCAATACCTACCTGATTAAACAAATTGATTTTTTAAATGAAACATACATGGAAGAAGATTCTTTCGAGCTAAGTGTAATGGCCAAGAGTTTTTCATTAACCGATGATTATACGTTTAAATCCCGCAAACAGTTCAATTGGCAAGGTTACCATGCTTTAGATGCGACTTACGAAGGAAAGAAAAAAGAAAAATTGTTGGCCCGTTTTGTAATTGCCGGCACGCGTTACATCATGTTCTTGTTAAAGCCAGGCAATAACAATGGCTCGTTCGATGATAAATATTTTACCTCTATTAAATTCAATGGCAAACCCAATTACCAATTTTTTAATTATAAAGATACCAATATTTATTTCTCGGTTTCAACACCAGTCAAACCATTGTTGATGAAAAATATCAATATGAATTATTATTATGGTGCATTTGAAGATGAAGAGGAGAGTAAGCCTTCTAAGTACGATGGTAAATACCAAGAGATGTATTTTAAAACCGATAATGCAAACGAATTCATAGTGGTTGGTTCCTACCGCTTTGGGTATTATGAAAGACAAGCCAAATCAACAGAAGAGTATTATAAAGAATGGGAAAAGTCGAGTTCAGTTAAAATAACAGGTAAAGCCAAATTTAAACGCAAAAACCTAGATTATTATCTTTATAACTTTACCGATACCAATACCAATAAGCGTGTTAAAATAATGACAGTTCAAAATGGTATTTGTCGATATTACTTATCCGCCTTTGTTGATACAGTCTCTGGCAAGAGCAGTTTTGTTGATGAATTCTTTAAAACCTTCGATGTTTCTGATACCACAATTGCTGGTGACATACACGCCAAAAAAGGCAAATTGTTTTTCAGCGACTTTACGAGCTCAGACAGTTTAACCAGAAAAAATGCCATCAAGTATTTTAAAGATGTAGAGCTCGATCGCAGCGATATCAAAGATATTCAGCACATGATTGACACCATTTCATCTAAAAGCGCAGCAGCAAAATTAAAAGTTTCGCTTATTTTTAGATTAGGTTATATCGACAGTGCAGATGCTGAGATTGTTCCCTATTTACAAAAGTTATATGCCAAAGCGGGCGATACCGCCTATTTGCAAATGGAAATATTGCAAGCTTTAGCACACCAACGTTCCGATGTAGGATATAAAGCCATTAAACCAATATTGTCAACGGATATTCCAATTTCGGACAATAAGTTCGATATGGAAAGTTTGCTTTATGCTTTTAATGATACCTTAAAATTAACGAAATCGATTTTACCTGAACTAATTGATTTAACAACCATTGCCGAGTACCGTCAACCTGCCTATAGCATTATTTCACAAATGAAAGACAGCGGTATAATAACAGTAGCCGATTATGCAAGCATCCACAACCGTTTAATCACAGAGGCGCGCATTGAATACAAACGCACCATGGCTGCTTTAACCAACGAGGACAATGAAGCCAGTCCGCAACCATACGATTACTATGAAAACGACTATTCGGATTATGGCAATGATTACAGAAACAATACAGAATCGGTGTTTAGCTCTATTTTAAATTTGGCCTTGCCACTGCGCAAAACCAATACTGTGATGCAAGGATTGACAGATAAGTTGACAGACATTACAGACAATAACATGCGTTTAGAATTATTGCCGGTATTGCTTCACAATGGCATCGACTTTAAAGACAGTGTATACGAGCGTTTAGCAAAAACTGAAGCCACACGTTTAAGATTCTACAGCATATTGTCAGAAGCCAAACAAGTTAAAAAATTTCCTAAAGCCTATAAATCACAAAAGCTATTTGTTTTATCAGCATTAAAGCAATCTGTGCCTTACGGTGAGATCGATTCTACGGTTCTACTAGATATTAAAACCGTTAAATTGGGTAAGAAATCGTATTTGATGTATGTTTATAAATACCATTTTGAAGATGAAGAGGAGTGGACTTTATACACTTCTGCACCAATGCCTACTGATACTTCGAAATTATTTGACAACAAAGAAAATCTACCATTTTTTGCAAGCAGCGATCAGATAACAGAAACCAGAGGTGCAGATAAAATTTTAGAGCAAGTTTTGTTTGATACTTACATGCGCTATGTTAGGGAACGCAACGGTGGTTATTACGAAGGTTATTACAGCCGAAGATCAGACAATGCCTACAGCATGTATGATTATTAGGATTTAGGCCGTTGAATTCATCGGTTTAACAGGTATTTAACACAAATTGCAAAATAAATGCCTACCTTTGCACACTTTTTTAAAGGAAGTGACCCCCTATTTATATGCAACAACCCATCAGAAACATCGCGATTATCGCCCACGTTGACCACGGTAAAACTACACTCGTTGACAAAATTTTACACCATTGTAATTTATTTAGAGACAACGAAGAATCAGGCGACTTAATTTTAGATAGCAACGATTTGGAAAGAGAAAGAGGTATTACCATTTTCTCTAAAAACGTATCCGTTCAATACAAAGGCATCAAAATTAATATCATTGACACCCCTGGTCACGCTGACTTTGGTGGCGAGGTTGAGCGTGTATTGAAAATGGCCGATGGTGTTGTTTTATTAGTAGATGCTTTTGAAGGCCCAATGCCACAAACGCGTTTCGTATTACAAAAAGCTTTGGCTTTAGGTTTAAAGCCTATTTTATTGGTGAACAAAGTAGATAAAGACAATTGCCGTCCTGATGAAGTGCATGAATCTGTATTCGATTTGTTCTTTAACCTCGATGCAACCGAAGAGCAATTAAACTTCCCAACTATCTACGGCAGTAGCAAACAAGGTTGGATGAGTACCGACTATAAAGTAAAAACAGATAATATCAGTCCATTGTTGGATTGTATATTGGATTATGTGCCTGCACCTCCAGTGCACGAAGGTACTTTACAAATGCAAATTACCTCATTGGATTTCAGTAATTACCTTGGTAGAATTGCCGTTGGTAAAATACACCGCGGTACCATGAAAGACAACCAACCAGTTACATTGGTTAAAAACGATGGAACTATGGAAAAGATGCGTATAAAAGAATTATACACGTTCGAAGGTTTGGGTAAAAAGAAGGTTACCAACTTAATCAATGGCGATATCTGCGCGATTGTAGGTATAGAAAATTTCTCAATTGGCGATGTGGTTGCCGACTTTGATAATCCAGAAGGCTTAGAATCAATTAAAATTGATGAACCTACCATGAGCATGTTCTTTACCATTAACAATTCACCATTCTTTGGTAAAGAAGGTAAATTCGTTACTTCTCGTCACTTAAGAGACCGTTTATTTAAAGAAACAGAAAAGAATTTGGCTTTAAGAGTCGAAGAAACCGAAAGTCCTGATAGTTTATTGGTATATGGTAGAGGTGTATTGCACTTGTCTATCTTAATTGAAACCATGAGAAGAGAAGGTTACGAATTACAAGTAGGTATGCCACGTGTAATTGTAAAAGAAATAGATGGTGTTAAACACGAGCCAATCGAAATGTTGGTAGTAGACGTGCCAGAAGAGTTTTCAGGTAAAGTAATTGAGCTTGCAACACAAAGAAAAGGTGAATTGCAAATCATGCAGCCTAAAGGCGACATGCAACACTTAGAATTCAAAATTCCTTCAAGGGGTTTAATGGGCCTTAGAAGCAATATGTTGACCGCTACCCAGGGTGAGGCTATCATGGCACACCGTTTCGTTGAGTATGAGCCTTGGAAGGGCGATATTGGAGGCCGTTCGAATGGTTCTCTAGTGAGCATGGAGACAGGTGCAAGTACTGCTTACTCAATTGAGAAGATGCAAGACAGAGGTTCTTTCTTTGTTGATCCAGGAGAAGATATCTACGAAGGACAGGTAGTAGGTGAAAACTCAAGACAAGATGATATGGTTTTAAACTTGGTTAGAGCAAAACAATTAACCAATTTTAGAGCGGCTGGTAAGGACGATAATTCTAGAATGATTCCAAAGAGACAATTTTCTTTAGAGGAAGCTTTAGAATATATTCAGAAAGATGAGTATGTGGAAATTACACCTAAGTCGCTACGTTTGAGAAAAATATATCTTAAACAAAACGAAAGAGAGCGTAACTCTAAATCAAATATGTCATAAATAATGCACATTAAGTGGATATATATTAAAGAATATATTTGTAATTGATAAATAAACATATATTTTTGCACCCAATTTTAATTAAAAATCAATAAGAAATGAAAAAATTATTCGTAATCGCAATCGCTGCATTTGCATTCACAGCTTGCAACAATGCTGCTAAACCTGAGGAAACTACTGCTACTGACACTACTGCTACATCTGAAGCTGCACCAGTTGCACCTGAAGCTGCACCAGTTGCTGCTGACACTACTGCTGCTCCAGCTGCAGAAGCTCCAGCTGCTACTCCAGCTAAGTAATCCACAGTTTTAAAAACTATTAAAAGCAGTTATTTTCGATAACTGCTTTTTTTTTGTCCTTTTTTTAGTATAATTTTGTACCAATGAATAAACTATACGTACTGATTATTTCTTTATTTATGTCGTTATCGGTTGCCAATGCTACGGCAACTCCGCTTCCGGTGACTTACAAGATGTATCCCAATCCTTTATCAGGATCTGAGCTACAAATAAAGTTTGATTTCGAATATAAGTTCGGTCAAGTTTATATTTTTACCATCACCAATATCATTGGTCAAACGACTTATACACATATTCTGACTGAAGATGAAGTCAAAAAAGGACTATTTACCATCGACACAGAAGAAATTAAGTTAGACAAAGGTATTTATCTAACCAAAATGGTGAATGGCGATCACAGTTCAGTTCAAAAACTGGTGGTTCGTTAATGAAAGACATCCAATTTCAGCTTCAAACTGAATTTATTCCCCTTATTCAATTATTAAAATATACTGGTGTGGCCGATTCTGGTGCCGATGCCTCAGCCATGGTTTTAAACCATGAGGTACTTTGCAATGGCAATGTTGAATTGCGCAAACGCTACAAAGTTGTAAAAGGCAATGTGATTGAAACAGATTCAGTACGAATCCTTGTCGTTTAAATTTATGCTGAGCATACGAGAAGCCCTGCCAACAGATTGCCCTGCCATCCATGAATTGATTATGGAGCTTGCAATTTATGAAAAGGCCCCAGAGAAAATGGTGAACACCCCTGAAAATTTATTAAAGGACGGATTTGGTGAAACACCCCTTTATACCTGCTTTGTGGCCGAGTTGAACAATCGCATCGTTGGTATTTCTTTTTGTTATACCCGCTATTCTACCTGGATAGGCAAGGTGTTGTATCTCGAAGATTTAATTGTAACTGAATCGCACAGAAGAATGGGAATTGGTAAACAGTTGTTTGAATATACCAGACAATATGCCAAACAGAACAATTTTGTGAGAATGACTTGGCAAGTTTTAGATTGGAACACCCCAGCAATTGAATTTTACAAACAATGGCAGGCAGGCCTCGATGCCGAATGGCTGAACGCTTGGATAGATATTAACTAGTCCATTTGTACTATTGATGTTTGAAACAAATTAGTTTACCTTCGAATGAATTAATTTACCTTGGTTCCATGAATTTTAATTTTTATCGACTTCACCCTAATTGCGATTGTATTTAAGAATGAAAAAATGCTTGTTTTTATTTTCTCTACTAAGTTGGGTGATCATAAGCCAAGCGCAAACCCCTTTGTTCAAGGAATTAAAGATAATTCACAATGGAAAAGGCTTGCAAGTTTCTTGCTTAATTTTAGACAATGAAGGAATCATATGGCTAGGTGGTCCACAAGGTGTATTTACATACAATGGCAATACCTTAAAACAAGTTTACAATGCCAATCGCATGTCGAAAGCCATTGTCGCTTTATATGCAGATAAGGCAGGTCAGATTTGGGCAGGGTCGAAGGGTGGTAATATTCTTAAATTTTACAATTATCAAAACACAGTATTTGCGCCTAAGAATGGATTTCCTAAAACCGAAATTACGAGCATTACAGAAGCCAACAATGGTGCCATGTGTTTTGGAACAAAAGGAGAAGGGGTGTTTCTCTATCAATCCAATCAACTCTTTAATACGCGAATAGGCACTAACATTGAGGGAAATACCATTAATTGTTTGTTAAAAAATGCAAAAGGTGAATTGTTAGCGGGCACAAATGCGGGTATTACCTACCTCATGGTCGCCAATAACTCAGTTAAAGTTTCAAAACGTTTAGATACCACTGCTGGCTTAGTCTCTAATCAAGTAAAAGCCTTGTCCTATTACCATGCCAATAATTTGGTGATTGGTTATGTCGACCGCGGTGCAAATATGTACAATGAACAAAAGGGAACTTTCTCTATCGTTTGCAATGAAAATACCACCATCAATTCGATCGAGACTTTTGAAAATGAACTGTGGTTAGGCTCCGAACGGCAAGGGATTATTGATTGTGAATTTGCCCCTAAAGTGATTGTTAGAAACCTTCAGATTTTAGAGAATTATGGTGTAATCAGAATACAAAAAATAATTAATACCCCTTTTTACTTTCAAATTGTTTTGGGCGATAATAAAGTATTTGTGACCCAAGGCGAATGGTTTCAAAGAATAACAGTCCCAGAAGAAATCAATAATCTACAACCCAAAGCGCTTGCAGTTGCCAATAATCATATTATGGCCATCTATGGCAATGGTATATTTAAAAAATCAATCTTAGATAATTCTGAATGGCGAGCAGTTAATTTATTGCATAAAATTAATTTTAAAGAAGTAAGTGCAATTGCCATCGATGCCAATTCGAATATTTGGATAAGCAGTAAAACCGAAGGGATTTATTGCTTCAATGAAGGACTTAAAATGATAAAACACTATGATCAGCTAAATGGGTTACTCGATGATTGTATTTACCATTTAACCTTAATGGATGATATGTTGTATTATGGCAGCAAAAATGGATTAGGGTACATCGATGTTAATAGTTTCGAATGCCAAATTACCCAAACAAGCTTAATGTCTGTTTTTGATATTTGTAGAACCAAAGACAATGCTTTATGGTTGGCGACAGATGGCAATGGTATTATTCGCTATACCGAAAATTCTACCCGCTATTTTCTAGATAAAATGGCCAAGGATAAAAAAATCATACACGGCATTGCAAATGATAGCAAAGGCGAAATTTGGTACACCTCTATGTACTACGGCTTGTATTTATTGAACGCAGACAAAACAGAATCTGTTAACTATTTAAAAAATACCAATTATTCTGGTATCAATACTTTCTTTATAGATAAGAAAGACAATATTATAACGGTTCACGATGATTTTATATCAATCTTAAATCCATATTTAAAACAACAATATTCGCTCATTGGCGATTTTGGTTTTAGTGCCATTAACTATTCTAGTAACATGGTGGTAAATTATTTAGATGTTTATTATTTAATGAGTCGCGATGGGATTTATGTTTACCAGCCCGAGCGGTTTAATTTCATGAAGAAGCTGCCAGCCTATATTAACAACATCAATGTGAATTTGCAGCCAATCGAAAGTCACAACATCAATACCTTCTCTTTGAAGCACAACGAAAATCATTTAAACATTCAGTTGTTTTCGCCTTGGTATGTTGATAATGCTAGGATTCGCTACATGTATGTACTCGATGGTTTAAGTAAGGATACAGTAGTCACAGCCGATAATAATATTTACTTGCCCAATTTGCCAGCAGGGGAATATACTTTAAAAGTGCGCCCTGTTATTGCAGGGTCGACCCTGCAAACCGAGTGGACGCAAAAGAAGTTTATCATTAATCAACCTTGGTACCTTACCATCTGGTTTATCTTATTGTGCATAGGGGTTGGAGCTGTCGTATTGTACACAATTAATAACAATTTTTTAAAGAATAGAAACCGCAGCAACGAGATAGAACGCCAAAGATTGAGACAGGAAATTAAAATTCTAAATAATCAAATCAATCCCCATTTCCTATTCAATAGTTTGAACAATCTAATTTCAATTATTGATATTGATACCATCAATGCGAAAATCTACACCGCTCACTTGGCCGATTTTTACCGCTTAATTGTGGCATATAAAGATAACTATGTGATTACACTTGAAGAGGACTTAAAGATTTCGCGTATTTTTATCGCCCTTCAAAACATTCGTTTTTCTGATGCCATTGTATACCAAGTTGAGGTGGCTAGCTTTTATATGAAGTGTTATGTACCACCTTTAACATTGCAAATTTTGGTTGAGAATGCCATCAAACACAATAAGGTTTCGCGCTCACAACCCTTGTTAATTAGTATTAACATTGAAAAGGATTTCTTAATTGTTAAAAACAAAATAAGTCCAAAAGAACATTTAGAAACGTCTACCAAATCGGGAATTAAATTCATCATCGATCGATTCGATTTTGTAACAAAAGCCAAGCCTGAAATTATACAAACCAGCACAGAGTTTATTGTGAAAGTGCCACTCATATTCCAAGAGCCTTTGCCCGTTTAATAGTCTGGTAAATCAAGTTCTATACCTGTCTCCTTAAAAAAAATATTTTGCAGTTTATGGACAGCAACAATGGTTTGTTCAAACTGTCCTATCTTAAGATGAAACTTGCCATCTTTTGTAGGCGTTATCCAGCATCCATTTAAAACAAACTGTTCACCTATTTGCATGAAATGTAATTTTCTTAAACGGTGGATGGTAATCGGAATGGGTAACATTGCTAGGTTATGGCAATTGATCATGCGGTCGTTTTTTTCATGCTTAATTTTTCTTATCACAACACCTGTATCATAAATGGAGTGAACGATAAATGGCACACCTTTGTACATTGGTAAATCGTATCCAATAATATTTCCAACTTTCACTTCGTTCCGCATGCCTACAAAATTATAGGCAAAATTTTGGATATTTTGCTCAAAATTTTAGTAATATTGAATGCATTTAATTGAATGACTCGTAAGCTATGTGTCGCGCTGTCAAACGGGTAGAGAAAATTAATGATAAAATGCTATATCTTTGCCATTAACATTACACATACAAACATGTCCAATCCGAAGTTTAAAATATTATTAGTAGAAGACGAAGCCCTTTCGGCCAAAAGATTGGAACAATTGGTTAAAAATTATAGCAATGAATTCGAGGTTGTAAAAGTGTCCGAAAGCGTTGAAGAGACTTTGAATTGGTTGAAAACAAATGAGCCAGATTTAGGCTTGTTTGATATTCAAATTGCCGATGGTTTATCATTCGAGATATTAAGAAATATTTCTTTTTATTTACCTGTTATATTTATTACTGCATACGATGCGCATGCCCTCACAGCATTGAAGTTAAATGCCATCGACTATTTGTTAAAACCCATTAAGGAAGAGGAATTACACGAGGCACTCGAAAAGTTTAAGAAACAAAAACAAGTGTATTCTGAAAGTCAACTTTACAATTTAATGAGTGCTATGAATGTCAATGGTCCTGTAAAGTATGTGGAGCGTTTAAGAGTTAATTTAGGTCAGCAGATTCGCGTGGTTCAAATAGAAGAGATAGCCTATTTCTATATCTTAAACAAAGGGGTTTATTTAACCACTTTGATAGGAGAGAAATTCTTACTCGACATGACCTTAGACGAGATAGAACGCATGGTGAATCCATCGAAATTTTTCCGCATCAACCGCCAAATCATTATTGGTTTATCATCCATCAGCAAGATGGTGAATTATAGCAAATCGCGCGTAAAAATAACCTTAAAGCCCGAAGCCCCTTTCGAAACCATTACCAGTGTTGAACGCTCAGGCGAATTCAAAAAATGGTTGTCGGGTAATTAATTACTTCGTATAATTTTTGTTGAATGTGTAATTTGTGACAAGTAGTGACAGATTAAAAAGGGTATTAAAATTTAATCTTCAATACGAAGGTTCAATAATGCTTTTTAAAAACAATTAAATACATTAATAAATCATCACAATATTAATCTGCATGGTCAGTCTGAGCCTGTCGAAGCCTACCCCTCATAAGTCTTAGGCACCTTCGGATCGGTCACAATAATATAATCGCCTTGGGTTTTGTATTTGCTCCAATCAATATTTGGAAAGCTTTCATCTGAACCTGTAGAGATGATCAAAGGTTTTAATTTCTTGTTGTACTTCTTTAATTGGGTAACTGCAGCAAAGCCTTCATCGCTGTGAAAGCGACCGTTCACTTGCATGATTTTATAACCTTTGTGTGATTTTAAATACTCGGCAATAGAATAAGCCATGGTAGCATCCCATAGCGACTG
>CANFUB010000026.1 GCA_947450015.1 Bacteroidota bacterium
CGCAATTTTTGCAACCCAATTTACTTTTTGTCTGGTTTCTTCGCTGTCGTCTATTGGTAATAATATTTTATGGAAGCCTGTGAAGGTATTGTTTTCGTTTTGTAAGGTGATTACAGGGCATTGCGAAGTGCTTACCACTTTGAATGCGTTGCTGCCTACCCAAAATTGTTGAAAGCCTGTCACTCCATAGGCGCCAATTACAATTAAATCTATGCTTAATTCTTTTTCTAATTTAATAATTTCTTTGTGAACAACACCTTTGCGGTCGTAATAAACAAACGCCATATTTTCCTCATCGCAAATAGTTTTAACGGTTTCTAATACCTCGGGGGTCGATTTTTCATTCTCTACGTGTGCCACATGTAATTTGGCATTGTAAACTTTACAAAAAGCAATGGCGGTTTTTAAAGCACCTCGGGCCGAAGGCGAGATTACAAAAGGTACTAGAATGTTGTTGAGCGTTTGCATGGTGTGATGAATTATTTGATTAAAAACAAATTAAGTAAAAAATAATTGATAAAACCAAAATTAGTTCTAAGTTGTTATAAATTAATGGATAATAAATGGATTGAAGAAAAAAATAGTCTAAACAAGACGTTTCTGTTTCCCGATTTTTTAAGCGCGATAGACTGGATGCAAAAGGCAGCAAAGCCTATTGATGCCCTTAATCATCACCCAGAATGGACCAATGTTTACAATAAAGTAATTGTAAAACTGTGCACCCATGATGCACAAAATACAATTACTGAGAAAGATAGAGTTTTGGCCAATTTATTGGATAGCATTTGATAGAAAATCTTTAAGTTTGAAACTTATGTCCGGCATCTATATTCACATTCCTTTTTGTAGACAAGCGTGTATTTATTGTAATTTTTATTTTAAAACAGGCACATCACAAGTTGATGCCTTGGTAGACGCCATTTGTAAGGAAATTGAAGTGCGGAAAAGCGAATGCAAAGCGCCTGTTGAAACCATCTATTTTGGAGGCGGAACACCTTCATTTGTGCCAGCAGAGGCCATCGATAGAATTATAAAAACAATTCATCAGCATTACCCAATTGAAAAAATTACTGAACTAACTTTAGAAGCCAATCCAGATGATATCAGTGAGACCCAATTGTTAGCATGGAAAGCCGCAGGTGTTACCCGCTTAAGCATAGGTGTGCAAAGTTTTTACGACAATGATTTGAAATGGATGAACCGCGCGCACAATGGGCAAGAGGCCGAAACTTGTATCAAGCTAGCCATTGACAATGGTTTTGAAGTGAGCATCGATTTGATTTTTGGATTGCCCGAAAGCAAAGAAGAACAATGGCGATTTAATTTAATAAAAGCCAATGCGCTTGGGGTGCATCATTTGTCGTGTTATGGTTTAACACTCGAAGAAAATACGGCTTGGAAAAAATTAATAGATAGAGGTCAATATGCCCCAGCCAACGACCAATTAACAGCCCAACATTTTGAATGGACCATGGAGTTTTTAAGTCGCTACGGTTGGCGGCACTACGAAATTAGCAATTACTGTCAACCGGGTTATATGGCCAAACACAATACCTCTTATTGGCAACAAAAACCGTATTTGGGATTTGGTCCTTCGGCCCATTCTTTCAATGGCACCGAGCGCCAATGGAATGTAGCTGATAATGCGGCTTATACCGATGCCATAGAAAAAGGAACATTGCCTGCAGAAAAGGAAGTACTCACCAAAGACAATAAAATTAATGAGTACATCATGACCGGCATGCGCACGCAGTGGGGGATTGATTTAGTTGCGCTCGCCAATATGGGTGGACGCAATGCTGCGTTTAATGAGCAACTCCAAAAACACTTGAACAGCAAGATGGTGGAGCAAGAAGGGCAGGTGATTCGCTTAACCAATAAGGGTAAAGTGTATGCAGATGCTATAGCTTCGGATTTTTTTGTGTCTAACGCAGGCTAAAAGTATAATCCCTACGGGATATTGAGGCAGTGGTTAGTTTTTACTTACAGATATTAAATCCCTACGGGATAAAGTTATGCTTCAGTTATTTTTAGGTTTATAAATATTGAATCCCTAACGGATAATGTATGTTTTAAGGTATTCTATAAGGCATTTTATAAATTAAATACAATCTGAGAAATTAATGTATTCAATGCTCTTCTGTGAATCTGTGGCTTATTAAGATACAGCCCAGCAACGCTGCTTGCACATAAAAGAACTACCCTTTGTTATTGGCTTTTTGGTATTTCTTTACCGCATTGAAAATGGCTTTTGCAATCACTGCTTGACCGCTGTCTTTGCCTAGTGTTTTGCGGTCTTCGGCATTGGTTAAGAAACCTGTTTCTACCAATACACCTGGCATGGCGGTTTTCCATAATACCAAGAAACCCGCTTGTTTTACACCCCTGCTTTTGAGTTTGGTGTTGGTTTTAAATTCAGTTTCTACATGACTTGCAAACTTGGCACTTTGTGATATGTAAGCGTTTTGCATCAAGGTTAAAATAATATGACCAGCAGGTGAGTTAGGATCGAAACCAGAGTATGCTTCATTGGTTTTGTAATCTTTTTCTAAAAGGATAACATTGTTCTCGCGTTTTGAAACAGCTAAATTACTTTCCGACTTGTGCAAACCCATTAAATAAGTCTCGGTTCCTGAAGCTTCATGGTTGTCGTTTGCGTTGCAGTGTATGCTTATAAAAAGGTCGGCATTGTTTTTGTTTGCAATGTTACCACGTTCACTTAATTCAATGAATTTATCTGATTTTCGCGTATATATTACTTTAACATCCTTTAGGCTGTCCTCTATCATTTTGCCTAATTTTAAAGCAATAGAAAGGGTTACTTGTTTTTCGTTACTGCCACCGCCATTGCAGCCAGGGTCATTGCCGCCATGGCCAGCATCGATTACCACAATGTTAAATAAATTGTCCGCGTGGTTGAATGAGGATCCGCCAAGCAAAACAACTGTTAAAGTAAAAAATAATAATTTCTTGTTCATAATTCAGTTGGTTCGTTTTTTTGCTTTAGTTTTGTGCAAAATTCGGCATTTGTTTCTTCTAAGTACTTTTAATAAAACTAAAAATCTCCCTCGTTTATTGTGGATAATGCTACTTACGTGTGGGTTTTTGTACATTAATAACGCAAAGGCTCAGGATACTACATTCAAAACAACTGCCAAAGTTCAAAATGCCCCAGCCACTTTAACGCCACCTGTAAAAAACGATACCTTTCGCATTGCAAAAGATGCCATCGATGCCATTATACAATACACTGCCGATGATTCTATTATTATTGATAATAAAACCAGAAGGGCTTATTTATACGGCAATGCCAATGTAATCTATGATGGCATGAATTTGAAAGCCGCACTCATCATCGTAGATTTTAACAAACGTGAATTATACGCACGCGGTATTATTGATAGTTTAGGTCATTACCTTGGTCGCCCTAATTTTAACGATGGCGACCGCGAAACCGAAGCCGATACCATGGTATATAATTTCGATACCAAGCGCGGCAGAACATACGGAATCGCTATGAAAGAAGGTGAGGGTTACGTGCTCTGCAACAAAGTATTGCGCGATAATGATAAAAGTATTTACAGCGATTTAGGCAAATACACCACTTGTAATTTACCACATCCCCATTTTTACTTTGAAGCCCACAACCTGAAAATTATTCCAGATAAGAAAATTATTTTCGGTCCCTCGAATCTGAAAATCGAAGATGTGCCAACACCTTTGTTTTTACCCTTTGGTATGTTCCCTACAAAAAAGGGACAGAAGTCGGGTTTGATTCCTTTTGAGTATGGATTAAGCGGTCGCTATGGTGCTTACTTAAGAAATGTGGGTTGGTATTTTGGTATCAGCGATCATTTCGATCAAACCATTAATGGCGATATTTATTTCCGTGGTAGTTGGCGCTTAGCTTCGAATACTAGGTATGCTAGTCGCTACCGTTATGCTGGATCAATAGGACTCGAGTATTCCAAATTTTTAAATGGCGAACGCGAAGATCCCAATTTTAAAACCAATAATACCAAGTCGTTCAGTGTTCGATGGTCGCACAACCAAGACCCTAAAGCGCGACCTGGTACTTCGTTTACAGCCAGTGTAAATGTTCAGAAAAACAATGCAGCTCAATTAAACTCGCTCGACCCAACGCAAATCGTAAGCAATCAATTCAATTCATCCATTGCGTTTTCAAAAACCTTGATGAAGAACAAAGCCAATTTTTCTTCGAACATTACCCATTCACAAAATACGCAAACGCATGCTTTTTCAATGTCTTTGCCAACGGTTAACTTTAGCTTACAAAGGATCACACCATTTTCTAAACCCAACAAATTTGGAAAATACAAATGGTACAAAGATTTGGGTGTGAGTTATCAAGTGGTAGCAGAGAACAGAATCGATACCAAGGATAGTATTTTCTTTTCAGGCAGTCCGATTGCCGAAATAGCACCTGGTTTTTTATCGATGTTTACTAAATTACCACAAGTAAATTTAAGAGCAGCCGATCAGTTTAAGCAAGGCATCGTGCATACGCTTCCAATTACCTTAGGGTCTTATAAGTTAATTAAAAATCATTTTTCTTTAACACCAACAGTGGCCTATTCTGAGTATTGGTATTTTAAAACTATTACGAAATCTTACGACTCGGCCCGCAATAAAATTGATACCACTTATCACAATGGATTCAGTAGGTCGAGCGATTACAGTGCTGCCATTAATTTAGGAACCCAAGTGTTTGGAACCTTCCAATTGGGCAGAGGAAAAGTAAGTGCTATACGCCATACCATTACTCCGAATTTTGGGTTTAGTTACAGACCCGATTTTAGTGACCAAAAATATGGCGTTTACAAAAGCGTAAGAACCGATTCAGCCAATACACCAGAAAGGTATCAAAAGTATTCGATTTACGAACAGGGCATCAAAGGCGGACCAGGCGGAGGACCGAGTGGTTTAATGAATTTCTCTATAGGCAATAATTTACAAGCCAAAGTTTTGAAGCGCACCGATACCAGTGCCAAATATGAGAATGTAACTTGGATAGAGAATTTTAGCTTGGCTGGTAATTATAATTTCTTGAAAGACTCCTTTCAACTGTCGAATATCAACGCCTCCGCATTTACAACTTTGTTTAAGCAGGTGCGTATCAATGGTAATGCTTCTTTGAATCCTTATACCAAAAGTTGGAACCGACCAATTAATAAATTAGAATGGCAAAACAGTCATCGCATTGGTACATGGACCAATGCCAGTGTGCAGGTGTCTACAAGGTTCGATGCGACCATGTTTAAGCGCAAGAAAAAAGACACCACTGGTTTGGTGAAATCAGAGCAAGATGCATTAGAGTTGAAAGACATGAAACGCGATCCTTATGGCTATGTGAGTTTTGATATTCCTTGGAGTTTCAATGTTAACTATGCCATGAATTATTCGCGATTAAATTACAGAACGCAATACTTACATAATTTTAGTTTTGGTGGCGACTTTAATTTAACCCCTAAATGGAAAATTGGTTGTAACAGTGGTTATGATTTCTTGAACAAGAAAATTGCGTATACCCAATTCAGTGTTAGCAGGAGTTTGCATTGTTGGGCTTTGAGCTTTAATTGGATTCCCGATGGTATTCGCAAAAGTTTCACCTTCTCGTTGCATGCCAATAGCAGTATGTTGCAAGATTTGAAGGTGAATAAGCGCAGATATTGGTTCGATAATTAAGGTTTGTCTGTCATCTTTCAGCCAAGGAATTCGTTCCTTTATAAGAAGGGCTGTCCTTTATTTGCTTTTTTATCGTTTTTATTAACAATTAAATGAATTGTTAAGTCATGAAGTTGTCATATTTTACAATGGTTTCCGTGTTATCGGCAACATATCTTTTTTTTCGTTGATTATTGTTAATAAACATTCTAATTTATTGCGAAAAAATGAGTATTTTTGCACTCTTTTTTTCCAAACTATGACACTAATTAAATCAATATCAGGCTTTAGAGGAACAATTGGTGGAAAACCAAGTGACAATCTAACCCCAGTAGATATCGTAAAATTCTCATCGGCCTATGGCGAGTGGGTAATCTCTACTAAAAAAGGCAATTTGATTGTTATCGGTCGCGATGCCAGAATTTCTGGTAAGATTGTTTCCGATATCGTGTCTTCTACATTAATGGCCATGGGGCTCGATGTATTAGATTTGGGTTTATCTACCACACCTACAGTTGAAATGGCGGTGATGATGGAAAAGGCTGCAGGTGGAATTATTTTCACTGCCAGTCATAATCCAAAACAATGGAATGCCTTAAAATTATTAAATCACAAAGGTGAATTTATTTCAGCCAAAGAAGCCGAGAAGGTTTTAGAATTAGCCGAAGCCAATGATTTTTCATATGCCGAAGTTAACACCCTTGGTGCCTTAACAACCGATAACGATTACATCAAAAAGCACATCGATGAAATATTGAAATTACCTTTGGTAGATGTAAATGCAATTGCTGAGAAGAAATACAAAATTGTAGTGGATGCTGTTAATTCAACAGGCGGTATTGCGGTACCTATGTTGTTAAGAGCTTTAGGGGTTGAAAGTATCATTGAATTGAATTGCGAGCCTACAGGAAATTTCGCTCATAATCCAGAGCCATTGCCAGAGCATTTATCACAACTATCTTCGAAAGTAAAAAGCGAGCGCGCTAACTTAGGTATCTGTGTTGATCCTGATGTAGACCGCTTGGCATTGGTATGCGAAGATGGCGAAATGTTTGGCGAAGAATATACCCTAGTAGCAGTAGCCGACTATATTTTAAAGAATACCAAAAAAGGGAATACCGTTTCTAATCTTTCTTCAACAAAAGCTTTAAAAGACATTACTGAAAAACATGGCGGCAAATACAGCGCCAGTGCAGTAGGCGAGGTGAATGTGGTAGAGAAAATGAAAGAGACCAAAGCCATCATCGGTGGCGAAGGCAATGGTGGTATCATTTATCCTGAATTGCATTACGGCAGAGATGCCATGGTGGGAATTGCATTGTTCTTGTCTTCTTTAGCTAAATCTGGCAAAGGTTGCAGTGCCATGCGTGGTGGTTTTCCTAATTATATCATCTCTAAAAACAAGGTGGAATTAACGCCCGATATCGATGCCGATGATGTACTGGAAAAAATAAAAGAGAAGTACAAAAAGTTTGACATTAACACCGTTGATGGTGTGCGCATAGATTTTGATGAGGACTGGGTGCATTTGAGAAAATCAAACACCGAGCCTATTATTCGCATTTATGCAGAAAGCAAATCGGATACAACTGCAAGAAACTTGACAATGAAAATTATTAAGGACATTGGTGAGATTGCGAAAGGTTAATTAGAAAAAAAATACAATAAGAAAAAGTTATGGCATTACAGTGTGGCATCGTTGGATTACCGAATGTTGGAAAATCTACTTTATTTAATTGCTTGAGCAATGCAAAGGCACAAGCAGCCAATTTCCCATTTTGCACCATCGAACCTAATGTAGGTGTGATTACAGTGCCAGATGAGCGCTTACAAACGCTTACAGAAATTGCAAAACCGCAAAACATTGTACCTGCCACTGTCGAAATTGTTGACATTGCTGGTTTAGTAAAAGGTGCGAGTAAAGGCGAAGGTTTAGGCAATCAGTTTTTAGGCAATATTAAAAGTACCAATGCCATTATTCACGTATTGCGTTGTTTTGAAAACGATAATATTATTCACGTAGATGGTTCAGTAAATCCAATGCGCGATAAAGAAATTATTGATACTGAATTGCAGTTAAAAGATTTGGAAGCTGTTGAAGCGCGTTTAGCAAAAGTGCAAAAACAAGCAAAGGCGGGCGACAAGGAAGCTGCAAAAATTATGGATGCTTGCGAGCAATACAAAGCCCACCTTGAAAAAGGTTTGAACGCAAGAACCATCGATGGTTTAACAGAAGAGCAATTAGCATTGACTGACGATTTAAATTTATTGACTGCCAAGCCTGTGCTTTATGTTTGTAATGTAGATGAGGCAGGTTTGAAAGCCGATAACCAATGGGTGAAAGATATCAGAGTGATGGCTGCATCTGAAGGTGCCGAGGTGTTAGTGATTAGTGCTGCTGCCGAAGCCGATATAGCCGAGTTAGAAGATCCTGAAGAGCGCGCTGTTTTCTTAGAAGACTTAGGTTTACAAGAAAGTGGTGTTGCCAAATTAATCAAAGCTGCTTACCGCATTTTAAATTATATTACCTACTTCACGGTTGGCGAAAAAGAAGTGCGCGCATGGACCATTACCGATGGTATGAAAGCGCCTCAAGCTGCGGCTGTTATTCACTCCGATTTTGAAAAAGGATTTATCCGTGCCGAGGTTATTAAATTCAACGATTACGTTCAATACAAAACTGAGGTTGCCATAAAAGAGGCAGGTAAATTAGGTGTTGAAGGCAAAGAGTATGTAGTGAAAGATGGCGACTGCATGCACTTCCGTTTCAACGTATAATTCTTAATTCTCCAAAAAGATTACTTTATTTAACAAATCGCATTCTCAATGTTGAATGCTGATGATTTGTTGCTGCATCGCTTCCTGCTTTGCTAAAATTTGTAACCAATAAATTCCATTTGGTAGCTGCGAAACATCTATAATCATACGCTCGCTTGAAGTCATTGTTTCAAAAATTATTTTTCCATTCATGTCATACAATACAAGCGGTTGATTGATAAGAGAAGGTTCAATTTGAAATTGAATTTTATCGGCACACGGATTCGGAAAAACAGGCAGCGCATTCTTTTTATTGAAAGATTTTACTGCGCCATCTTGTTGTGGATTTGCGCACACAAACCAAGGTCCTACAGAAACCCGCGAACCACTTACTTTAAAACTAGCGCCTGCGATTTGCAATATTACCGAGCGTGTAAAAATAGTAGTACCTGGTCCTTTAACTTCTACATTGCCACCATATACTTGCAAAGAATCTAATTGTAAGATGCCATAGCTAATGAGGCGAGCACCTGATTCAATCGTTGCTGTTTGATGTCCACATAACCTACCACCCGTATCAATTTCCATATAGGCCCCCGACTTTAAGGTCATGGTATTTGAAAGATCAATAAAATCCTTAATGAGAATTGTATCAGAAGATGTTAGGCCTGGTGCTTGATTGTTTAACCACGAAAAGGAATCTGTATAGGCACCACTTCTTTGGGTTTGATATACTTTTGCGAAACCTATGTTACTAATAAAGCATAGGAGGACAATCAAATAAAATTTAATGGACATAGTTTAATGAATTGGTTAAATAAAAGGTCTCAAAAATCGAACCGCAATTAACGGAGTACCGTTACCAAGTTTTTATAATGGTAAACAGCACCCTTGTAATCGTATACTTTGTATACAACTGTGTAAACACCATCAGGCACAAATTCGTTTTCATATTTGCCATCCCATGGTTTGCTCTCATCTGTTCTGTAAATCAATTCACCCCAACGGTTAAATACATTCATTTCGTATTTGGCAATTCCGATGCCATCTGGTTTCAAGGTTTCATTCAAATCGTTGTCGTTAGGCGTAAAGGCATTTGGTAAATAGAAAGTCAAGGTAAAGCGCACCGCAATGTCTTTGTAACTTGAATCGATACAGCCAAAGCGGTTGGTGGCCCAATGCTTCACTCTGAATACACCGCTATCGGGATAATTGTATTTGAACAATGGTGCTGAACGGTATTTGCCATCGCCCATAAAATATAAAATTGAGTCGGCCCCAATACTAGAATCTTTGAATTGTATCACAGGATTGGTAATCAAAACTTCACTAGGATTGGTTCTAAATATTGAAGTTGGCACCGGATAAACTTTTGCGTAGCCAACCGTATCGTAAACGCAATTATAACTGGTCGTAATTTCTAAATTCACTTTGTAAAATCCTGCTTGGCTATACAAGTGCAATGGGTTGGCAATCGATTCTGTTCGGTTATCACCCATGTCCCAATTGTAATTGGTAATGGTGGCATTTGGTACGCTACACAAATCGGTGAATTGTGTTGGAATGCCTGCACATAAACTATCGCTTTTAAATTGTACCACAACAGGAGGGTAGCTATTGATAAGTTGTGCAATGGAATCTTTGCAACCAAAATTACTAATGCCAATTAATTTCACATTGTAGGCTCCTGCTTTTGGAAATACATGTTTGATATTCGTTTGGTTGGCAAACGTGCCATCATCAAAATTCCAAAGCAATGAATCGATGGTGCCAGTTAAGATGGTATTGTTACTAGTAAAATCAAATTGATTGTCGCGGCATTGGTTGGTGTTGCCGATGGTCATAACAGGCAATGGATAGATGGTTTGCGAGCCAAAGGTGTCGTAAGTGCAACCTTCGGTACTGCGAATTTTTAATAAAATAGTATAAGTGCCAGGGGCTTTAAATACCAATTGAGGGTTCTGTAAAACAGAGGAGTCGGTAAGGCCAAGTTGCCATTTCCACTTCGCTACTTTGGTGTTTTTTCCAGCACTCAAATCTTTAAAATAAGAAGTATCACCAAGACAATTATTGGTTTGAGAGAAATTTACTTTAATGCGCGGATGCACCATGGCATAGGTTATTGTTGAATCAATACAACCTTTATCTGAAACTGCTTTGTATTGTACAAAGAACGTGTCGCCATATGAAAACTGATGAGAGAAGTTAGCATTTGTTGAAGTGCTGCCATCGCTTAATCGCCATAACCTACTAGCGATACTGCCTTTTATAATGGTTGTTTTTTCGGTGAAAGTATTGGTGCCGCCTTCGCAAACAGTATCGGTTAAAATGATAGGCTTAGGCAAAGGATTAACCGTGGTGGTTTTGGCAATGCTATCCTTACAGCCAAATGCTGTGTTGGCCTTTAGAGTTACATTGTAGGTAGTTGGGAGTGCGTATTTAATTTTAGGATTTAAACTATCAGAAACTATTGCATTGCCAAATGTCCAATCATAATTTACAATCGAATCGTTAGTAATACTACTTAAATTTTTAAAGAAGGTACTATCGCCATAGCACACATCATTCATCGTAAAGTCGACCTTCGGAACATTGTTAACGATGATACTTTTGGTGATGGTATCGGTACAATTGAAACTACTCTTGATTTGCAGTTTTACCTGCCAAGTATCTGCTAAAGTGTATTTGTGTTGCGCGTCTTTGGCAGTGCTTGTTTTTGAATCGCCAAATTGCCAACTAAAATTAGTGAGTGTGCCAGAGGCAATGCTAGAGGTATTCACAAATTTTGCGCTGTCGTACAAACAAATATTTTTAAGTGTGAAATTGGCTTTAGGAATTGGTTTTACACTTACCGTTTTTATAATGGTATCCTTACATTTAAACGGACTTTCAGACACCAATTTAATAGTGGTAGAAAGTGTTGCAGGGACTAATACAAACCAAGATTTGGTGTTCAATGTGTCGGTAGTACCTTTGGTCCATCGGTTAAATTTAATAGAGTCTTGCGCAATAGTACTCGAATCCTTTAACCATACAGTATCGCCAAAACATACCGGTTGGTATGTAAAATTAGATTTAGGATATGGCTTCGCAGTAATCACCAATGAGTCGGCTGCTTTACAACCAAATGAATCGACAATGTTGAACTTATACCTGGTGGTAATTGGTGTGATGCTAAGAGTAATGGCTTTGGTGCTATCTGCTACTTGTGTTTTTGGAAACCAGCGCGTAGTGATAATTCCTGTGCCATTGCTTGCTACAGCTTTTAAGGTTACCTTCTGACCTCTGCAAACCATGGTGTCTTTTTGTACAAGTTTGATTTTAGGTAATTGGTAGATGGTTGCAAATACGGTATCGCGACTCGAACAAGTAAGACGTTTGGTGGTTAAGATAAAGCGCTTGGTAACTTTTGCACTGCCAATGTTTTCAAAAACAATGCTTGGTTGTGCAAGGGTATCGCTATTTAAATCGATGCTTGGCAACCAAGTGTAAGTAAATCCATTTACTTTTTTAATGCCTAAAGCATTTGGTGATTTGCTACAGAAAGAAATATCGTTTCCAGCATTTTGTAAAACTGGTATTGGTAATCTGTATTGATTAAAACTACATGAGCAAGAAGAACTATCAATCACCATAAACAAAGCGCAGGAATAACCAGCTTTAATGGTAATGGCACTGTTAATACTGGTGGAAGTGCCTTTGTTTAAAGCAGAATTAACACTGTAAGTTTTAACTAAAAAATCACTTGGGTCAACGGTTCCAGAATTGTTTTTGTCGTAATAGAAAGCCAACTTAGTGGTTTTCGCAGCTATAATATTTTCACCAGTATTTTTAAGGGTATAAGAAATATTGAGTGTTTCCGAATCGGCACTCATGCTTTGCAATTTTGTTTTAATATTCGAAATACTAAGCTCACCTTTTACCACTGGCACACGCAATAATAAATTACCTGTCACCACATTGATTTTACATTTCGAATTATCGGCAACACAAATCACTTCTTGTTTAACGGCTGCTTGACTATAAAAATCGGAGGTACCACAACTCACTATGCGATTGTCGCTGCTGTAACCCATTTCGAATTCCATGCTGTCGCCAGGGGCTATGCCGCTGTTTAAGCTAAATTCAACTTCGGTTGCGCCATTGATGTCGCGTGTCTTAGTCAGTGCGTTGTTTGGCGCATTGCGAATGCCAACAAACATCGTGGAGTCGTACTTCATGCCATTCAGTAAGATGGCTTGGTACTTGTCTTCAATGCCAGTTTTGCTAGGACCTAAATTAATAATTTTAACCCTTACCTTGCTCGCTTTCTCACAAGGGAAAATGGTATCTGCTTTAACTTTTAATAAACTGAAATAAGGTTTTGTAACCCCTTTAATATTTAGCGGATTGCTAATGGCTGGGAATACCAAAACTTTGTCGCCACACTTAATGTTTGCGACAGCACTTGCTCTTATATAATTACCAGAAGAATAATCGCAATCTGTTTTAACATTAAATTTAATTTGAATTTTATTTTTAGTGGTATCTGTTATGCCTTTGAAGCCTTGTGCTAAACTACTCACCAAAGTTGAAAGATCCCATTCGTAAGTTGTACCACTTACTAATTTTGGCGAAGGCAAGGCCGCCCAAGTACCTTTTGATGGATGCTTCACATAGCTTTTTCCTGAAACCACTTGCATACCCACTGGCAAGGTTAATTGCGCTTTGGTATTGTAAGCATTGGTAGCACCAATGTTTTCTAGTAAATAATAATAAGGCGATTGGGCACAAAGGTCGGCAGTGGTTACAGAATCCGAAATGCTCACTTGGAACTGGGTGTTCTGAGGTTCGAGGAACAAGACCGTTTTTTCAGGCGTACAAGAATAGGCGTTAAAATCTTTTGGATAGTCGATGCAATTCCAACCTGAATATAAAATAACACTGTCTTTTTTGCAGGAGTTGAAAATGGCTTTTACTTTAAATTTCCTTGAAACACCATAAGGCACGATGCCCGCTTTATAAATGTCATTCACCTTCCTTAGGGCAGTGTCCTTGGTTGCATCGCGAATGTCAATGATTTTAATAGAGCCGGAATTATCGGGCGAAAACCAGCAGTTCACAGAAGAGAAACTTGCGGATGAGTTGGTGTAATTAATGTCCCATTCGGCTGTATCTTTCGAGGCATAGTTAACCGGTATCGATGGCTTGACAGAATAAATTGGTGGATTGTATACAATTTGATCGTCGCCATAATAATTGGGAGAGCGTGCAGAATTAACAGTGTCGTAGCCGCCACCTAAAGTGCCTCTTTTTTCGTAAATAAAATCGTAACTGATGTATTGGGGAATCGCAGGCGGTAATTCGCAACTTGGAATGATATTGGCATAAAAATAACCTTGAAAAGCATCGTCGCTCAAACCGAATTTCCCTTTAGCCGAGTCTTTGTAATACTTAGACGTTTCGAAACTGTATTTGCCATTTTTGTATACCCACTTAATAGAATCTTTGGTTTCTAAAACATAACTGTTGGAACCATTGGTGCGGTATTGACCGAGCAGCATTTTATCTAATTTGAAGCCTGCTGGCAAGTCCATAATAATTTCTTTTAATCTACCAAAGCTTCGGTATTCATAAGGAAAATAATTGTTCCCCGCGTAAGCAGAATTGGCGCCTATACCTAAATAAAAACTTTGAGAAATAGCAAGTGGATTGCAACTGTTAACAGAGTAATAATCCGGTCCATAATTCAAGAATTGATAACCTGTTAAAATTAATTGACCCGAGAAAGTATCGCATTGGAATTTATTTCTAGCGGTTGCAGGGTTCCGAACATCACTGGTATAAAAAGAATTTGCGAATTGCGTTGTATAAGAATATAAACCAATATTATTGGTGAGCTTGTATTTAACTAATAAACGCACACTGTCTGTGTTTTTATAATCGAAGCCAGAGGCTACACAATGTGCAACAGAATCGACACTCAAGTCGAACTTAAACATGGCATTTACACCTGTGACTGTTTTTTTATATTTAACAGTATTGCACCCCATTATTTTTTTGGTACCACCCCGATAAACCACCACATCTGCACTCACAACATCGAGCAATGACCCATAAATAATATCGCTCTCAACATACAAATATTTCCAGCTTACGGCTGTGCCTTTCGGTCTTAAAACTTTTCCGATGTAATAGGCTTCAATTGTATCGCCAACCATGGCGCGTTCTTCGCGTATTTTTAATAAGTCAATTTTACCTGTGCCGTCGGCCGCTCCATCATTGTTATTATCGGGTGCACCATACGATGTTCTTTGCACACTGAAATAGTTAAAACGCATGCCTTGCGCGCAAGTATTTATACAATGAATTTTAATGGACATGGTATAACAATACAAATTAATCCATTCTCGTGGGTTACAACTTTTACTAGTGATATAGCGAATGTTTAACTGAATATTTTTATTGCCATTCGAACCCGCAACAGAACAGTCGGCTTTCAAATAATAAATCAATTCTGCATTCGAGAGACTGAAAGGCATTTTAGAGAAATAGCCCACCATGGTATCGCCATGCATGCGCAAAGAATCGGGTTTCCAAGTAGCGGTTAAATTTGCGTTGTTAAAATAAAATTCATTGGCGCTCAAACTATGGGAAAGGCCTTTTGGTAATACTAAACTAAACTCATAAGCGGCAGTGGCATCAATGTTCAGTGTATAAAAATAAGTGAACAGGTGTCTGAATTCTCCTTTTTGTTTGTCTACTAAATCTGTTGGCGTAAAGGCAGAAGCTACAGCGCCAGTATAATCGTAGTATTTAGCCCATACCATTGGATTGTATTGTTTGTTGTTGCATTGGTCGTAGTATTCTGTTGAATACATCCAACTGTTGGTATAGTAAAAATTGTTACAAGAAGAAGGTTGACAGGTAAAGTTTTTAAAACTTATATATACAGTATCCTTCGGATTTAATGTGCCTAAACGTATTCTAAAGGAGCCAATGGGATTTGAGCCTAAACAAACGTGCACACCAGAGGAATAATTGAATCCAAAACTATCAATGGTTGGTTTTGTCCAGGTGCCTTTCCAACCAGTTTTAATTTGAAGTCCATTGGTGTCCAAACTTGATAGGTTATAAAAATACCCTTGGTCGATGGCAACCTTTGTGTTGAATGCAGGCTTTTGACCGTTGTTCGTTACTTTTAATAACTGGGTATTGTTTTGGTTGTAATAACAAACGGGATAGGCGGGATAAGGTAAGGCAACAATGTTAGGGCTTAATGCACTAATTAATACAATGCCAGAATTTTTAACCAATTGACAAGTGCTACCTTGGCAACCCCAGTACAATTCGTAGTTGGTGGTTAAAAATTTACAAGCAATAATTTTAGAAGTATCTGTGAGAACGATGGTTTCATTCTGATCGAGAAAAGTATCGAGGTTACCCACTTTTTTAAAATCGGCAGTGCCAAAAACAGTGGTAATGGTATCGCCTTTAAAGGTGTTGGTGCCTTTATTGACGGCAAAAGTTTTAAGGTCTTTGCCATTTACACGTTTAAGTGTGAGGGAGCGCAGTGGCCCTTTACCATAATTACCGATGGTAATGTTTCTTGCAAACACATCGCCAACATTGCCAGTAAAACTTTGGTTGGTAATGCTTGAGATTAGGATTGAAGGCACTTTGGCAGAAAAAGGCAATGAACTGCCCACATCAAAATTACCTGTATAATCTATGCGTGTACTAATAACTGGCGTATTGTTGCCACTGATATAAGCGTATAGTCCACAGGCTGAAGTGAGCGATACTCTAAAATAAAAATTGGTAGCAATGCCTAGATTGGGCGCACTGAAAATGGGTTGGTTGAGGTTAGAGATATTGCTTTCGCTAATGCCGGTACCTTTAACGGATCCTTTAATATAGAAAGTGCCGGGTGGTAAATTAAGGGTTACTTTGATGCCAGAAATTGTGCCGACAGAGATGTTATAAACTTGAACTGTTGTGGTATCGTTGATGCCGCAAATACTAATGTTTTTTGGCGGCACGATTTGTATACTCAATTTATTCCCCTGTCCTGAGAGCTCAGAACCAATTACCATGCTAAAGAATAAAAGGAGACTGGTAAGGTTTATTTTTCCATATTTTAGTAAGGAGGCCAAAAGACAAACATACGGAAAATAGGGGAGATGGCAAAAAAAAACCGCCTTTGCATTTGC
>CANFUB010000027.1 GCA_947450015.1 Bacteroidota bacterium
CACTTATTTGCTTGGCAATGTCCTCGAATGCCATCTCAGTTAGCGATAAATTGTTTTCTACATGCCAAATTTCGGCTGGCAAAATTCTAAAAAAATTACAAGCGCCATCTTTTAAATTAACACAAAGCAAAGGTTGCTCAGTCCTTTCAAAGGTCACTTTATCTGCAATAAAAATAAAAGAATGCGGATATTGTTTAGAAAGTTTATTTGGCAAGTCTTCTACGTTGATACCTTCGAGCACTGGGTTGCTGTAGAAATCAATACTTGATAAAATGCCCAAATCGTGGTGAGGCGAATGCAATTCCCAACACAGATCCTTCCAAGCATTTTCGTTAGAAAAATCGGTCCTTACCAATAAGATACTCTTCTTTGGCTGGTTTTTTTTAATCATTTGTATGTTAAATTAGTGCACAAATTCGGTTGGGCAATACCTACAATTAACAAGCTCCTATACAAGTTAATTGAATTAAAAATCGACCGTCGAATTTTGAAGTTGCCAAACAAAGGGAAAATATTGACATAAAAAAGCGTAGAACTACGTAAAATGAAAAATTAAATATTTTTTAATAATTTCTTAACTCAATGAAATACAAATATTTATATTTATTAAAATTTAATTTGTCATTTTTAAGTCATTAAAAATACGCGTAAAAACTACGGAATGGAACAAAAAGTTGATTGCTGGGTGTAATCAACAATTAGCGATTTTAGGGTTGATTTTTCGTGTTCAACCCCTTCAGGGTTGAGTTGATTGTTGCTTTACATTAGCCATAGGTTTCACCTATGGCTAATGGTGTTCAAGCCCTTCAGGCTTGAGGCGTTTAATTGATTATTCTTAATTTTCAGTTGTTATAAATTCACCATATCTCAACTCTGAAGGAGTTGAACACAATTAGCCACCGATGAAATCGGTGGTTAAAGAATGCAACGTGTATTCCAACCCTTAAGGGGTTGAACAAGGAAATATTCTAGTTTTTTTTAAAATATTTCAATCTTCAAGAAATCTGTAAATTAGAATTGAAAAAAAATATTTAAGAATCACCACACAGGTTTTTTAAGATTCAAATTCTATTTTTGATTTAAAATTAATTATGAGCACTTACACCCAATTATTATATCAATTTGTATTTAGTACAAAGAATAGGGAGAAAACTATTTTGCTTGAAAATAAAGAGGCCTTATTTAAAAATATTAACTCAACCTTAAAAAATAAAAATTGCCTACCATTTAGAATTAATGGTATGCAAGATCACATTCATATTGTTTTAAAGGTTCACCCATCACTCTCAATTTCAAATATTATAAAGGATATTAAATTGAGTAGTTCTGAATGCATAAAAAGAGATGGGATTTTTCCCGGTTTTAATGGATGGCAAAATGGATATGGGGCATTCTCATACTCTATTAAAGAATTGGATAACTTAATTGCCTACGTTAAAAATCAAGAAACCCATCACCGAGAATTAACATTTAAAGAGGAATATATTCAAATGTTAAATGATTATGGAATTGAATTTGATGAAAAGTACCTCTTTTAAGGGTGTTTTTTTTATGTTCAACCCCTTCAGGGTTGCCTTGATTGTTGTGATACATTAGCCATAGGTTTCACCTATGGCAAATGGAGTTCAAGCCCTTCAGGCTTGGATGTATTTTATTGATTGTTCTTAATTTTCAGTTGTTATAAATTCACTATATCTCAACTCTGAAGGAGTTGAATACAATTAGCCACCGATGAAATCGGTGGTAAAGGTTTTAATATTTAGATACAACCCTGAATGGGTTGAACACGGGGTACGCCTTTTGTATCATATGTTTCACCAATGTTTAATGGATTACAAGCCCTTTAGACTTGTCAGGCATTTAATTGATTAGTCTTAATTTTCAGTTGTTATAAATTCACCGTATCTCAACTCTGAAGGAGTTGAACACCATTGGCCACCGATGAAATCGGTGGTAAAAGTTGTAATATATAGGTATAACCCGCCTTTGGCGGGGTTGAACAAAGGGTAACCCATTTGTGTCATAAGTTTCCCTATAGTTAATGGTGTCCAAGCCCTTTAGGCTTGTCAGGCATTAAATTAATTAGTCTTAATTTTTAGTTGTTATAAATTCACCGTATCTCAACTCTGAAGGAGTTGAACATAATTAGCCACCGATGAAATCGGTGGTTAAAGAATGCAACGTGTATTCCAACCCTGGCGGGGTTGAACAAGGGGTAACCCATTTGTCATTGGTTTCACATAGGGTTATTGGTGTAATGCTTATGAGGCAATTTGAATCGTTAATAACATTTCAATTAACATCAAAAACATACCAATCGGTATGTTTTTTAAAGTGCACTTATTCTAGCAAAGCAAGTTTTAACTGTAATTGCTTGTCAAATGCGTTGGTATACTTATACATTTGTTCTTCTATGGTCAGTTTGAGTTCCGATTTTATTTCAGGGTATTTAAGCGATAGTTTATAAAGTGCTTTTAAAGAAAAATACTTTGTGGTTACAATGACTTTTGGGTCGGTTAGCCACTCGAAGAGCGCGCTCATAATCTCTCCTTCAAGTTTCTCAGGTAAGGTAACATAAACACACATTTTGGCTATGCTGCGATTGAAATTGGGTATCTGTATGTTGTTTCTATTCTTGAAGTAATAGGGAAATACTGGTGCTAACATTTCGGGTTTTAACTCACAAATGTTGCCCAACATCCAACTAAACCGAATGCCAATAGGGTGGGGATGGTGAATAATGGCTTTAATATCATCCAGTTTTACCCGCTTTGAAACCAAGTAATTCGACCAATATTTTCGATTGACCTCACTATTCTCTTCCTTTAATGAACGGCTTATTTTTTCAATAAGGGTTGTCATGAAAACATCCTAATGCTTCGTTTTGAAAGTGTAATAAATACCCATGTTTAAACCCAAGGAGTAGAAGTAATCTTTCATTTCAGTACCTACTACCAAAGAACTAAAAGATTGTCTATAGGTGGGTTCAATGCGCAACTTAAAATTCGTTCCTAAATCATACTTAATACCGGCAGATGCGATAAAGGCAATATTCAAAAAAGAGTTGCCCCTTGGTTCCGATGATTGAAAGGTTTTGCTAATACCATTATGATAGTTGGAGGTATTGATATAGTGGGTATATAAATAAATGCTAGGAGAAAAACCACCTGCAAAAAAATAACTAAATTTTTTTCGATCATAATTAAAAGCGATTTTCAGAGGTATATCAATGTATATCTCGTGGTATTGGTTATAAAAAGAGACAGGTATGTTAGGGTCATTTTGACCACTCAGAAAAATATAATTAGGGTAAATCAACCGTGTATTTTCGCCCTTGTCTGCATATAATAAACCCGCTTCAAAATTAATTTTGTCGTTGAATTGATAGGTCGTCATAAAACCAGTGGTAAAACTTAATTTAGGTCGGTCTACATCGTTTCTGTAATCAATGGTTGCCTGACTTCTAGGAGTTGTTTTAATCAAGACCCTATAGCTGTAATCAGGCGAAAAATTTAAACCTAACGTCCATTTCGAAAGCGACCCTCCATCCCAAGATTTAGCAAATAAGTGAACGGGTAAAGCAAAAACTAGTATGAAAAAATATTTTGAAAGTCGCATGTTCTAAAGAATATCAAATCAACAACAAATTATACAAATAAAAAAACATACCAAGGGGTATGTAATTACTAACCGACTAATCTGATTAAAAAAGGAAATGCGAATCGAAGCCATTAAGCGCCAACCAAATCACAAACCTTCTCGCAAGCCCATACTGCTTAATGCCTCCTGCCGACTGCCCATAAAAAAGCCACCTCATCCGAAGCCCTGAATCCCCAACCAACTACAAACCTTTTATCAAGCCCATACTGCCTCCAGCTTACTGCTTACTGCCGACTGCCTACAGCCTTCAGGCTTTTCAAAACTTGTTCATAGATTGCTAAAAAAACTAGCCATGATAATAAAATATTTTCCATTTATTTGTACCCATGGCAGAGCAAGGTCAACTCATTGTTTATTATGGATGCATGTTCGCGGGTAAAACAACTGCGCTGATTGATTTTATCAGCAATGCGAATCTAAAGCCAAATGAGCTATTGGTCTTTAAGCCAGGCATTGACAATAGAGCAGCCAAAAATATTATTACCACACACGATGGTAAAAAACACGAGTGCGTTAGCCTCGACCATGAAACCGTTTTATCAGAATTAATTACACCTTACACCAAACTCATTGCTTTAGATGAAGCACAATTTTTTGATAAAATAATATTCTCTGACTTAAAACGCTTGTTAGCCAAAGGTATTTCAATTGTCGCTGCCGGCCTAGACAAAGACTATTTGGCCCGTCCATTTGGATTAATGCCCTTGCTTATGCAAAATGCTACTGAGCTAAATGAGTTAAACGCAAAATGCGAGTGCTGCGGAAGCAAAGCCACGCATACTTTTAGAAAAGAAACAAACAAAGTGTTGGTTTTAATTGGTAACGAAAATTATTATGAAGCCCGTTGTGCCGATTGTTATCAAATTGGTGTAGAAATTAGAACCCAAGCCTAATTGCTAATCTACCGCTACTACCGAAGTTATTTCTGGTAATACTTTCTTAATGGCTTCTTCAATGCCTGCCTTCATGGTCATGTGACTCATTTCGCATCCACTACAAGCGCCCAGAAGTTTTAAGGTTACCACATTATTATCGTCGATATTTAACAATTCAACATTGCCGCCATCCATTTTCAAAAAGGGACGAACCGTGTCTAATGCTTGTTCAATTTTATTTTTTAACTCTGTCTGCATGTGTTTAATTCAATGAATTGTTAATCGCTAACTGTCTCGCTAATTGTTGCGCAATCTCGGTAAAATTTTCCAAAGCTGCTGTGGTGTGCATTTTGCCTTGGTCCGAATCGTTCATCAATTCTATAGAAATAGGCAAACTGCCAAGCACTTGCGATTTAAATTGTTCGGCCAATTGTTGCGCTCCACCTTTTCCAAAAATGAAATATTTTTTATCTGGCGCATCTTCAGGAATGAAGTAGGACATATTTTCAACGATGCCTAAAATAGGGATATTGATGGGTTGCATAGTAAACATCGCACATGCCTTACGCGCATCGGCTATCGCAACATTTTGAGGTGTCGTAACGATTACTGCACCAGAAATCGGAAGTGTTTGTGCCAAGGTAAGTTGTATGTCGCCAGTACCAGGCGGTAAATCGATGATTAAATAATCTAATTGTCCCCAATTAACCCCAGTAATAAATTGTTGCAATGCTTTCGAAATCATTGGGCCACGCCAAACAACTGCTTCATTTGGATTTGATAAGAAACCAATGGAGAACAATTTAATTTCGCCTGCCATCACGGGTTTCATTAATTCTCTTCCATCAACAACTTCCATTTCTATCTGATGGTTTTGTACACCAAACAAAATAGGAATTGAAGGGCCATAAATATCAGCATCTAGAATGCCAACATTGGCGCCCATTTTACTTAGGGTTGTAGCCAGTGCGGCTGCTATGGTAGATTTTCCTACACCACCTTTACCACTGCCTACGGCTATAATATTTCTAACATTCGGCAATGCGGCATTGGTTTTTTTATCGGCAGTAACTTCGGCTGTCATATTAATATTGACAACTACATCATCACCAATAAAATGTGAGATGGCCGTTAAACACGCATTTTTAATCATGTCTTTTAAAGGACAAGCAGGCGTTGTTAAATAAACAGAAAAGGAGAGGGCATTGCCATTAATTACAATGTCTCTCACCATGTTAAGGGTCACCAGGTCTTTGTGTAAATCGGGATCATCTACATGACTCAGCGCTTTTAATACATCTTGTTCTGTAAAGTTCATGGTTTTTTAACAAATAAATTGAGAATACGTTTAAAGAATTTTTTTTCGAAGTTGAGGAAAAAACGGAATTGACCAAAGATAAAGCCATAGGCCAACAACATAATATTATAAATTGGCAGAACGCCAATGTAAAAGAGAACACGCGCACCAAGGGTGGCATTGCTATTAATGCCTAATAAATGTTTTAAGGGAATAATGGAACAACCAGTACAAGTAAAAACAAGCAAAATAAGAACAACTTGCAAAGCCGATTTTACTTGCCATCTCTGTTTTAGTTTATCGATAAAAGACACAATGATTGAGGATAAATGGGGTGCAAATATACTATTATCAAACTTTATAATAAAGGGTTTTTAATGGTGCTGGTTTTGATCTAAATTTTTGATAAATAGGTAAGCGCTTTCAAGTGAATATATGTATTTTTGAGCCAACTAATTAAGCATTTTATAATGGATACAGTCTCACCAAAAGGAAAACATAAACCTATCAATTATTTGGAAGGGCCTCGCTCAAGGGTCGATGAATTAATATTTACCATCAAAGTTGTGTTCCAGTTTATCAAAGGTTTTAGGGCTTTGCATTTTGTGGGTCCTTGTATTACAGTTTTTGGCTCAGCCCGATTTGATGAGGAACACATCTATTACAAAACCACCCGAGAGCTATCCGCTAAAATAGCACAATTGGGATTTACAATTATGACTGGTGGAGGCCCTGGTATTATGGAAGCAGCCAACCGTGGCGCAAAAGATGTGGGCGGTCGCTCTGTTGGCTGCAATATTGAATTGCCCTTCGAACAACATCCCAATCCTTTTCTTGATAAATGGACCACTATCAAATATTTTTTCATCAGAAAGGTATTGCTTTTAAAATATTCTTATGGTTTTGTAGTAATGCCTGGTGGCTTTGGTACACTTGATGAATTTTTTGAAGCCTTAACCTTGATTCAAACAGGGATGATGGAAAAATTCCCCATCATTATCATGGGCACCGAATTTCATGAAGAGCTCATGAATTATATTGAAGACATGAAAACGGCTGGAACCATTAGCCCACATGATTCCCATTTATTTCTAGTAACCAACAACATTGACGAGGCCGTTGAACACATTAGTAAAAATTGTATCGTGCCTTTTGGCCTAAGACCACGAACTAAGAGCCGTTTACTTGGTGAGTAACATCTTGTTAAAGGCGCATTTATTAATGTATCACATGTGTATGGTTTGGGGATTCTATCGCAATAATATTATCAGAACGTATTGTATATTCGCAGCATGTTTAAAAGTCAAACAATGCGCTATTTTTTAACGTTTATTTCCTTTTTTTCCATTCTTTCTGTTGTTGCTCAAACAGAGAAAGAAGTAACAGATAATTTTAAAAAGGACATTCAATACCTGTCTTCTGATGCCTTGGAAGGCCGTTTAACCGGTTCGAGTGGTGAGTTGCGTTCTTCGTTATACATTGCCGATGAATTTAGAATGAACAACCTATTGCCTTATGGAGACTCTGGGTCGTTTATGCAAAAATTTAAAATTGTTAAAATACGTTTGTCGCAATGCAGAAAGCAAATCATTTGGTCGGATGCAAAGCAGAAGATTGATGTTCTTGAGCCATTTGTAGGGTTTTATCCTTTGTCTTGGAGTTGCAACAACGATACCATCGATACCGAGGTGTTTCAAGCGGGCTACGGTATAAAAGCACCTGAACTTAACCACAACGATTATCTTGATTCTGTAAATTGCAAAGGGAAAATATTCGTTATTCAACTGGGTCACCCTGATATAAAAAATCCACATTCTAAATTCGAACCTTATAATAGCATTGCTTATAAAGTTGACCAAGCAATTCGAATGGGTGCAAGGGGCATCGTCTTCTTTAAAAATGATAGTATTACCAAAGTGCCTTCTGGTCATATCGACCGCTTAATTAAGGCAACCAATATTCCAGTAATTTACGCGACATCAAAAGCTGAATCACTCGTAAAAGCGAAAAGTATGCGCTTACAAGTTGACATAGCACAACTCAATGCAGATGCCCACAATGTGATTGGAATGATAGATAACCATAAAAAAAATACCATCATTATTGGAGCTCACCAAGACCATTTAGGGTACAATGAATATGGTGGCAGTCGCTCGAAAGCCGAAGGTCAAATTCACAATGGTGCTGATGACAATGCCAGTGGTGTTGCCATGATGTTGCAATTAATGCGCAAAATCAAAAAGACCAAGAAATTTAAAAAGAACAATTATATTTTTATTGCCTTTAGTGGCGAGGAGCAAGGCTTGTTAGGTTCGAATTATTTTACAAAACATACAACCCTAGATTTGAAACAAGTAAAATATATGCTGAACTTTGATATGTTGGGTCGCCTTGATTCTACCAAAAAAACATTGACCATTTTTGGCGTTGGAACTTCACCAGTATGGAAAGCGAAGGTCATTAGTAAATTAAAAACAGATACTACACAGTTGATTATTAAAACGACTGAAAGTGGCACTGGAAGCAGTGATCACACCAGTTTCTATTTACAAGGAATTCCTGCCTTGCATTATTTTACTGGACAGCACAAAGATTACCACATGCCTAGCGATGATGAAAATTTAATTAACTACCACGGAATGTATTTGAGTTACCAAATTGTTTTGCAAAATATCAAGTTAGTCAACAAAGTAAAAGCATTCCCGTTCACCGCTACCAAAAACGAAGAATCAACCCGCATGAGTTTTAAGGTGACTTTAGGGGTTATGTTAGATTACGCATTCGATGGTGTAGGTGCCAAAATTGATGGCTTAAGTGAAGGTAGACCAGCAGAAAAGGCAGGTATCAAGCCTGGCGATATTATCATCAAATTGGGCAATTATCCAATCAGCAGTTTACAAGAGTATAGCAAGGCCCTTGGCAATTTTAACAAAGGTGATACTGTGCCAGTAATTGTTAAAAGAGGAAAAGAAGAAATAACTTTGAACATCACATTTTAAATTAAAGCATGAAGATAGTAGACCATATAGCAAAAGCGAATAGCACCCTTTTCTCATTTGAAATATTACCCCCTTTAAAAGGTGATAGCATTGACAGTATTTACAAAGGCATCGATCCATTGATGGAATTTAAACCATCTTTTATTGATGTAACATACCACCGTGAGGAGTTTGTAATGAAGAAAAGAAACGATGGTTTGTTTGCGCGTGTTGCAACGAAAAAAAGACCTGGAACGGTGGCGATTTGTGCAGCGGTTATGCACAAATACAACATTGATGCAGTGCCGCATATTATTTGCGGTGGTTTTACAAAAGAAGACACCGAAAATGCCTTGATAGATTTGAACTTTTTAGGCATCGACAATGTATTAGCTTTAAGAGGGGATAATCTTAAAAATGAAACCTTGTTTAGCCAAGAAGCAGGCGGTAATGCCAATTCATTAGAATTGATTCACCAAATCAAAAACATGAACAGTGGTATATACATGGACGAGGAGTTAAGCAATGCCAACATCACCGGATTTTGTGTTGGCGCGGCATGTTATCCTGAAAAACACCACGATGCACCAAACTTGAATGCCGACTTAAAATTCCTTAAACGCAAGGTGGATATAGGCGCTGAATTTTTAGTAACACAAATGTTTTTCGACAATAAAAAGTATTTTGAATTCATTGAAAAATGTAGAGAATCAGGTATCAATGTACCTATTATTCCGGGCATTAAACCATTGGCCAATAAAAAGCAATTGAGTATTTTGCCGAAATTGTTTAACATCGATATTCCATTCGAATTAAGCGAAGAAATGGAGAAAGCTAAAACACCCGAAGCCGAGCGCCAAGTGGGCATCGAATGGGCCATCGCGCAGTGCAAAGAACTAATTGCTGCGAAAGCGCCAGTGCTTCATTTTTATACCATGGGTAAAAGCGAATCAACCAAAAAAATTGGCGAACAAATATTTTAATTGAATAAAGTGTGCTAGGCATTGTCATAAAATCTACTGGTAGCTGGTACAAATTAAAGCTCGAAGATGGTAGCGGTTTAGATGCCCGCGCCAAAGGCAAGATTCGTTTAAAAGATATTAAAACTACCAATCCAATTGCAGTTGGAGATACAGTTGAATATGAATTAGAATCTGGTGGTGATGTGGTTTATGGCGTTATTAAGTCAATTGAAAAACGCAACAATTACATCATTCGAAAAAGTAATAAACTAAGTAAACAAGGACAAATAATTGCTGCCAATTTAGATTTGGCCCTTTTAGTTGTAACGCTTTCTTCACCTAAAACATCATTGGGTTTTATCGATCGTTTTTTGGTCATGGCAGGCGCTTACCACATTCCTGTAACGCTTGTTTTCAATAAGGTTGATACATACACCAACGAAGAAACAACTTACTACAATAACCTAAAGGAATTGTATGAAAGCTTAGGATACCCAACTGTACTTACTTCGATTTACGATAAGGCCTATGAACCATTGCAACAATTGGCAAGTAGTATTGAAGGTAAAAGGGTCTTGATTTCTGGCCACTCTGGTGTCGGTAAGTCGAGTTTGTTAAATGCCATGTTGCCTGCTGCAGCACAAAGGGTTAATTCAGTAAGTGTGATGCATCAAAAGGGCAAGCACACCACCACTTTTGCAGAAATGTTTTATCTCAATGAACAGACAGCAATTATTGATACACCTGGTATTCGCGACTTTGGTATCATTGATATTGCCGAGACCGAAATCGGTCATTATTTTCCAGAAATTAGGCATTTCATGAAACAATGTAAATTCAACGATTGCAAACATTTGAATGAGCCAGAATGTGCGGTGATAAACGCCTATGAAACAGGTGAAATAGCTGCCTCAAGGTACTACAATTACTTAAGTATACTTGAGAACAAAGATATTTTTGATTAAGCCTTTTTTTTCTAAGAATAAGGGTAAAATATTTTTGAAATACACGAAAAAAGTGTTAAAATTGCATTAAAATAGTATAAATTTATAAAATAAATTCAATTGTTACAATGAAAAAATTATTAACCTTAGCCTTCGTTGGCTTAATTTGTTTATCGACCAATGCGCAGTGTTTATCCGACCAGTACAATCTGGAACTCATGAAAAAGGATTCAAATGTATACAAAATGTACACTGAATTCTATGCTAATTTGGCAAGTATGCCAGCTTCTAGCACCACCAAACGAGCAGGTAAAATTATTATTCCTGTTGTGTTTCACGTTATCCATACCAATGGTCCTGAGAACATCTCAAGAGATCAAATTGTAGATCAAATCAGAATCTTAAATGAAGATTATAGTTACACCAATCCAAACAAAGCCAATATCAGAAACATTTTCAAAGGTGTTGCTGCAAACATGGATGTTGAATTTCGTTTAGCAACCATCGATCCAAATGGTAATTGCACAGATGGTGTTAACCGTATCTATAACTCAGGTCACATAAATGCCTACAACAATCCTAAATCAATTCCTTTAGCCCGTTGGCCAAACGATATGTACCTAAATATTTGGGTAGTTAGCAGCATTAACTCTGCGGGTGCTCCAGGTACTATTTTAGGTTTTGCTCAATTTCCTAGCTCATCTGCAGGTACTTCGTTCAATAGCACCGATGGTATTGTTGTGAGATCCGACTATGTTGGTTCAATTGGAACCAGCGATAACGTTACCAAAGCAGGTAGAGTATTAACCCACGAAATTGGTCACTACCTCGGTTTATTGCACCCATTCACTGATAGCTGCACCGATCCTGGTGACTATTGCGATGATACCCCTCCGGTTGCTGGAACATTTACGAATGCGAATTGCAACCCTAACTCAAACTCTTGCCACAATGATACCAACCCAGATTTGCCAGATCAGTTCGAAAACTACATGGACTATTCTGCTGGTGCTTGTCAAGCTATGTTTACATTAGACCAAAAGACTATTGTTGAAGCAACCTTTGCAAACTATCCTTTCCGTGCAAATCTTACTTCAGCTTCAAACTTAAAAGCCACCGGTACCGATGTGCCTGCTGGTCCTCCAATTGCAGGCTTTACAGCGTCTACACGCAGAGTTTGTACATACAAAAGTGTAACTTTCACAGATATTTCATGTCAAACCCCTGGCACTTCTAGAACTTGGACCTTTGAAGGGGCAACCAATACCACGTCTGCTAGTGCAAACCCTTCTGTTACCTATACCAAGCCGGGCTTATATCCAGTAACATTAACCGTTACCAATGCCAATGGTACTAGCACAAAAACTGAAACTAACTTTATTGAAGTTGTGAGAAGTTCAGCAATCGACAAAGGTTATTTAGCACAAGGTTTCGAAAATCAAAACTTCGAAGGTGATGAAGGTTGGAAAGTATTAAAAGATAATGGAAGCAATGAGTTTTTTGAATTAACCAAAACAGCAGCTTTTGATGGTTCAAATTCATTATTAGCAGATATCAAATACTTCACAAGATCTGGTAAATTGTTCCGTTTAATGTCTCCAGCAGTAGATTTAAGACCATTGACAGGTCAAAGTCCTAAACTATCTTTCATGTCAGCATATGCAAAACCAAATGCTAATTCAGTTGATATTTTAAGAGTTTGGAGTTCTAAAGATTGTGGCAATACTTGGATTCAACGTTATGAGAAAAAAGGTGCTGATATTTATTCAGTTCCAAATGGTGCTCAAAACTTTGTGCCAGAAAATAAATCACAATGGAGACAACATTCAGTTTCATTGAATTTTGCACAAAACGATTCTAACATCATGTTCATCATTGAAGTGCAAAGCGGTGCAGGTGGACCATTGTACATCGATAACATCAACATCAGTCAATTCAATACCAATGTTAACAATGTTAGCATCAACAGAAACATGACAGTATTCCCAATTCCGGCTAAAAGCGAAATCAACTTAGGTTTCGAATCTTTCCAAGCAGGTGTTGGTCAAATTGAAATCACCAATGCTTTAGGTCAATTAGTATACAGCCAAGCTGCTGATATTAAAGAAGGCGAACAAGTATTAAATATTAACCTTAACGATCAATTCAAATCTGGTATTTACTTCGCCTCTGTTAAAGTTGGTAACCAAGTAATCATCAGTAAATTTATTGTAGAATAAATCACATTTACATAATTGCAAATGAAAAAAATAGTTATATATCTCGTATGTATAACTATTTTTTTGCAGTTAGGTTTTCAAGCGATTCAAATTGTTATTCAACTTGCACAGCACAAAATGCAAGTAACCCAAGCTATTCAAAGCGGCCTTTTGAACGCACACCTTGTCGTTTTTAACGAGGCCAATATGAAGGAAGCGCAATGGTTAGAAGACCATGAATTTATATTGCAAAATGCCACTTATGATGTTGTAAAAACACAAAAAACAACCCATGGCCTGCTTTTTTATTGTATCAACGATACAATAGAAAAAAGTTTGTTGAAAGCACTCGAGCAATCCACTCAAAAATCAAAGTCACAGCAGATCAATGCCAAACAAGTTTTACTTTTTTGCATGCCGCTGCCTATTTCTAATAGTCCCGAAAAACACCATCTTTCGCATCTTTCTTTTGAAAGTGCTTTTCTATTGGCAGGGCATGGTACCTTGCCTTTTCAACCACCTACAGTTTAAATTTTAATTAGGTATTACAATTCATTGTATTATTCGCCATGAATGGTGACATACAAATGATTTGGCGCCCAATTTTAGGGTCGCCCATTTCGGCATTATACTTTTGCTGATAGGACTATGTAAACACAATTGATTCAATTATTATTTAAACAAACACAAAATGAAAAAAATATTACTATTAATTATAACAAGCATTGCTTGTTTTACTATAGAAGCCCAGACAATTACGGTTGTCAATAAATCTAATTTACAACCCTTAGAAAATGCGATGGTGAATGGCAAAGCCACCAACCTTAAGGGACAAATTGCGCTTGAATCTGTTAACGATAAATCAGGTTTACTGATAGTGCAACGCATTGGTTATTTCACCGATTCTTTTCGTGTAGATGAATTAAAAACGATGAACTATACCATTCGTTTAACTGAGCGCAACTACGACTTAGAGAAGGTAATTGTAGCGGTTATGCGCGTTGAACAAAAAGTCAATGTTACCCAACAACAAACTTTTTCGCTCGACAAGGAACAAATGCAATTTATGAGTCAACCTACCACTGCCGAATTGTTACAACAAAGTGGTAGAGCCTTTATTCAAAAAAGTCAAATGGGTGGAGGCAGTGTGGTGATGCGCGGTTTCGAAGCCAATAAAGTTTTAATGGTGGTTGATGGGGTGCGCATGAACAATGCCATTTACCGCGGTGGACATCTTCAAAATGTATTGACGGTCGACCAAAATATGTTAGAGCGCACTGAATTGGTTTTTGGTTCTGGTTCTGTTAATTATGGCAGCGATGCGCTAGGAGGCGTGGTGCATTTCATTACCAAAAATCCTATCCTTTCTAACAATAATAAAATGTTAACCCAAACCGCTGCATTTTTGAGATATGGCACCGCTATGGCCGAAAAAGCGGGACATTTTGACTTTAACATTGGCCTAAGGAAATGGGCCTTTTTAGGATCAGCTACTTATAGCACTTTTGATGATATGACCATGGGAAAAAGGGGCACAAAAGATTATGCGTCATGGGGTAGAAGAACCTTTTATGCCCAGCGCTTTGGCAACAAAGACAGCATGGTGCAAAATACCGACTCCTTTAAACAAATACCGAGTGGCTACAATCAAATTGATTTAATGGGTAAAATTCTCTTTCAAGAAAGTAAATACATCAGCCATTTATTAAATGTTCAACATTCTAATTCTTCAGATATTCCGCGTTACGATCGTTTGACAGAATTGGCGGCCAATGGTAAACCTTCACAGGCACAGTGGTATTATGGTCCGCAAACCAGAACATTTGTGAGTTATAAATTAAACATCGATAAAAAAATGCAAGCCTTTGATAAAGCAACATTTATAATAGGTTGGCAGAACATTATTGAGAGTCGACATAACCGTGGGTTTGGCAGTTCAAACATTACCCACAGAACAGAGCAAGTAGAAATTTATACGGTGAATGCCGATTTGCAAAAGAACATTTCTTCTAAAACAGAATTGCGATATGGTGCCGAATTAAGTACCAATGATGTGCAATCAAAAGCCAACCGTGTAAACATCAATACGAATGCTGAATCAACGCAAACAACGCGGTATCCAGATGGTGGTTCGAAAATGCAAACTGCCGCTTTGTACATTACACAAACCAATATTATTACTTCGAAATTATTTTTTAATACTGGTGTGCGTTTTACAGCCATGTCATTGGAATGCAATTTTAAAGACAAAACATTTTTTCCGTTCTTGCAAAACAGCATCACCCAACGCAATCAAAATACAAGCGGTAGTTTTGGTTTTGTGTATTTGCCAAAATTAGATTGGAAAATTGCAGGCGCAATATCAAGCGGCTTCAGAGCAGCCAATGTCGATGATATGGCAAAGGTTTTTGAAAGCACTGCTGGCAGAATCATCATTCCAAATGCCTATGTGAAACCAGAACAAACCACCAATTTTGATTTAACCATCAATAAAACTTTCGCTAAAAAACTGAGTATTGAACTGAATGCCTATCACACCATTTACAACAATGCATTAACTCTCGGAAGGGCGCAGTTGAATGGAAAAGATACTATCACTTACAACAATGTGAATAGTACCATCTATACAACAATCAACGCTCAAAGAGCAATGATACAAGGATTGTTTGCAGGCTTTAATTACGATGTGAACAAGGCCTTGGCAGTAAGTGGCAATATCAATTATACCTATGGTAGAATTAAAACGGATACGGTCGATTATCCACTCGATCATATCTCGCCTGTTTATGGCCGTTTTGGCATCATGTACAAAGGCAGTAAATTTAAAACAGAGTTTTATACCTTGTTCAATGGCGCTAAAAAATCCAAAGACTATAACTTAATGGGTGAAGACAATCAGTTGTATTCTGCCGATCCTATCAATGGATTTAACCCTGCATGGTACACGCTCAACCTAAGAGGTTTCTATCAAGTTAACAAATATTTTCAATTACAGTTGGCCATCGAAAACATTTTGGATCAACATTACCGTACCTTCTCTTCTGGTTTTAGTGGGGCTGGAAGAAATGTGGTGGTGACTTTGAGGGGGCGGTTTTAGGGGCCTCATCCTCTATCTCCTTCTCCACAGGAGAAGGAGGAGTGGTAGGGTGATACGACTGCTTAGTCTCGTGAACTCGACTTTTAAAAGCCTTATCTGATAAATCGAAATTCAAAATCATCTCCACAAC
>CANFUB010000028.1 GCA_947450015.1 Bacteroidota bacterium
GATGTATGTGCCGCACCTTTATTAAGGGTTGTCAAAGAAGTTGAGAATGGCAATTTCCAAAATGATATTGGTCAAAACGCGGTGTGGTGCGCTACAGACAATCTGCCTTTACAAGGTTTATTGGATTTGTGCAAAGACAAAGTTAAATCTTCTGCTTTGGTGAAAGCGGTTTGTAAAGCACAACTGATTCCTGTACCAAAAGCTTATGCCAACGCCAAAGTAAGTCAGAGGGTTTATTTTGATTATACCCTCACCGATACTTCGAATGTTAAAATTATTTTATACGACAAAGCCGGCAATGTGGTCTTGTATTTTTTAACAGCCAAAGATAAACCAACAGGTGTTTACAAGGAGAGCTATTGGATTTCGGATGCCGACTTAGATTTTGGCGATTACCAAGCTTTGCTCTATGTGAATGGTGTGCCATTGGTAACCGAAAACATTAAATTCTAAAGTGTACCGATGAAGGTCATCAGTAAGAATGTATGGATACTTTCGCTGGTGAGTTTATTCACAGATATAGCCAGTGAAATGCTGTATCCCATCATGCCCATCTATTTAAAGTCCATTGGCTTTTCAATTTTAATTATTGGTGTTTTAGAAGGCGTTGCCGAAGCCTTGGCAGGCCTTAGCAAAGGTTACTTTGGTAAATTATCCGACACCTCTCAAAAACGTTTGCCATTTATTCAAATGGGCTATGGTTTAAGTGCCCTTTCAAAACCATTGTTGGTCTTATTCAATGCCCCTTTGTGGGTGTTCTTCTCACGCAGTATCGACCGATTGGGCAAGGGCATACGCACAGGGGCAAGAGACGCCATGCTCTCTGATGAAGCGGGACCAAAAACAAAAGGTGCTGTATTTGGCTTTCACCGCTCAATGGATACTTTGGGTGCAGCCATAGGACCCTTAATTGCATTGGCTTATCTTTATTACCATCCGGCTTCTTACAAACCTTTATTTTTTATTGCCTTTATACCTGGTGTATTGGCTTTGCTGATTACTTTTTTTATCAAAGAAAAAAAGAAGACGACTATTTCAGAACAGAAACGACCAGGCTTTTTAGCCATCGTTAATTACTGGAAAGAAAGTCCAAAAGCCTACAAGCAAGTGGCCATTGGATTACTCGCCTTTGCATTAATCAACAGCTCGGATGTTTTTTTATTGTTGCAACTCAAACAGTTTGGGTGGAGCGATACGCACATTATCGCATTGTACATTTTGTATAATTTTGTTTATGCCTTGTTTGCTTTCCCTATGGGAAAATTGGCCGATAAGCTGGGATTAAAACCAACCTTTATTTTAGGACTGATATTATTTAGCATTGTTTACCTTGGATTTTCATTTGAATTGAACACTACTGTTTACCTCTGTCTTTTTGTAATGTATGGTTTATATGCAGCCGCTACCGAAGGCATAGCAAAGGCATGGATTAGCAACATTACAGATAAAAAAGATACTGCCACTGCGATAGGCACTTTGGCTGGTTTTCAAAGTATCTGCACCTTAATTGCAAGCAGTGTTGGTGGTTTTATATGGTATCAATTTGGAGCGAATATTTTATTTACCACTGCTGGTATTTCAACCTTGGTTTGTATATGCTATTTGATATTTGGTACGGAGAAAAATAGTTAATAATTGACCGCTTTATGCATCCAATTATTTTAATGATTATTATTCCCGAATCATGTAGCCTCAAATTGATATTTTATCTATTAATAACGATGCCTTTGTGATAACTTATTTTATCACCCTTAATGGCAACAAAATAAAGTCCATTTGCAACATCTTGCAATTGAATATTTATAGAATCACTGCTCTTAAATTCTTGTTCTAAAATTAGTTGACCAAGTATATTATAAATAAGGACATGTCCACTAGTCGCTTGATTTAAATGGACCATAAATTTGCCATTATTTGGATTGGGATACAATTCGACCAATGCATTGTTATATGCTTCATTATGGGTGCTTAAAAACAATCTATCCCTTAGCTTTAAATCTTCTACCCACACGGTATCTGCACTTGGCAACATAAGTAAATCTGTTTTACCCGCAAAACATAAACTATCCGTAAAACCTTTAATACTTGGCAATTGAACAAGGTTTAAAAAGGTATCTAGTTCTAGCATAATACCCTTAGCCATTTTAGGTGAATTGGCGTCAAAACAAACGCCATACAATAAGGCATTAGACCTTATTCCATTCTTAATCGAACCATTTAATTCCATCCATGATTGTGAGGGAACCAATCTTTTTTTTCTTAAAATGTTGAGATTTGAATCAACTAAATAGGCGTTACAGATCATTGTATCAAAATTAACTCGTATTACTCCAATCGCAACAAATCGATTGTCACTTATTCTTGTTAGGGCGGTTGGATACTCACTCTCATTAGGGTTATTTAACTTAGTCCTTTTAACAACAATTCCATCTAAATTCATTTTAATTAGTTCATTTGTATTCTTACCCTGAATATCCGCATAGCTCCCCATTAAGAACGACTCTTTTTCAGATGCTTGTAACTTTCTATTTACACTTACAACTCCATCTTCATGAAGATGGTTAACATTTTCATAAACAACTTTGCCTTTTCTATTTACAAATAAATGGTTTGACTTAATTTCTGACAAAGTGGAATCAAAAGTCAAAGGATAAAATCCAGCACCCCATAAATGTATTCCATAATTAACAACTTCAATCTCTGATTGAAAACCAATATAAGAAGTATTCCATTTTAAATTAAATTCTTTGTCCATTAAAAACAATGTGATGAAAGATGAATCACCTTGAATAAAATGGATACCGGTTACTAAGAGTTGTGAATCAGAGTAGGTAGCAAAATTTTCAAAATAAATCGAAGTTCTCCCGCGGAACCTAAAGATAGAAAACTTTTCTACCTCAATGCAATTATTCAACCTCATTAGAAAAGCATATGAAGAATCAGCGTAGTCCAGAGATCCTGATAAAAATATTTTATCTTGTTGAACTAAAATATCGCGCACAACATAACTGTATGTTTTTGAATCTGGCAGCGTTTTATAATACAGAATATCGCCTCTTTTATTATACCTTATAATAAGTGTACAGGTGGTATCGAAAGCATTTAAGTTGTAGTTATAATAGTCGACATAAGTCACAGATATAAAACTTGAGTCTGGCATCATTTTAACAACGCCATGTTGATTTTGTCCTCTTAATTTCAATTCTTGATAGAAATTTTGACCTCGAAGTTGATGTCTAAAAGAAAAAAGGATTAATATTATATATAGTCGCAATAGCATATTGTATCTAGTGTAGCAAATTAATTAAATATTTAACTAATTTTTATTTATTAATCGAACATCAATAAGTATATTGTTTTCATAAACTTGAATAAAATACAAACCCTGAACGACTTCGTTTGTCTCAATGATATCTGAATTCACTGAATTAGCAGATACCGAAAAACTATTATTTGAATAAATCTCAGATCCACTCATATCCTTTAACTTTATTGAAAATGTACGACTATTTCCTGTAAAATTCTCAATTTGAATAGTTAAATTTGATGAGAAGGGAATTGGATAAACGCTAACACTGTCTGTTGGGGTGTCTACCCCAATTGAATCTAGAATCTCTGGCAAATAATTAAAGTACATTTGTGTGTTATGGTAAGTATTTGAAGTATCTAAATCTGCTATTAGTTGAGTTAAATCTCTTGCACATGAGGCCATGTAACCACTTGTATCAGCTATTTCTTTAATTTGATTAAAATGACTAAAAAGCCATGAATTTGAAGAATCATTATTCTGCAACATATCACTAATAAAGGAATTATATTTTACATACTTATTTACCATTTCACTATCAGGAAAATCATATACCAAACTATCCAGTAAACTTTGTGCATTTGAAAAATCCTTAATGCCAATATAAAATCTCACAAGCATGAATTTACTATTTATTGTATTATGCGAAACCAAAAAACTTTTAATACTATCATTCACATTATATCCAAATCTGAGATGATTTGAAGCAAAGCCATCTATTATATTTGTCATGACTATGTCATAATCGACTAATAAATTATCAAATTCATCCCTTTCATCTTCTGTTATACCTCCCAACTGGATTGAATCTAATTTTAACCTAATATTGGAATATCCTTTTTTATCAGTTTGGTATACTCGAGTATTTGCGCATCCTGTTGGTAAATCTAAACCAAATGACTCATAAATAGGAGTACATAGGTTACTCTTATTAGTACTTAAGACATCTATTGTTGCTGCTGTAAAAGGATTTGGAGTCTCGCTACTGGAGCCCAGTTTGTAGAAAAACTTCCATTTACTTCCAGAATATGTCGTAATATTTTTATTATTTAAATCGCTTCTACCGACCAATGTAGTAAACGCATTTCCAGTTGGTTTACTTAAACTACCTTGATTAATAATTACACCATTGGGATCAATTAGTATATCACCAATTTTACTAGTTGAGAATGTATTACATTCAATTTTAAAACCATTGTTAGGACCAATACATCTAAATCCAGTTACAGCCGATTTAGTTGTATTTTTAAAAATATAGCTAGACAAACTAAGTGATGCGTAAGAGACAATTGCTGCATCTTCTGAAGAAATAGTTGAACTAGTTGTGTACTTATTATAACTACACCTAAAGTTATTGGCGGTATTGTAAATACCAATTGTACTATTTTGATTTGGACCATAAGAGGGTAACTGACCATTTGAAAAGTACGTAAAAAAATCAGTAGTACTTCCATTTTTCCATCGAGTAAATGTACATGGAGTAATTGTATTATATTCCACTCTTGTATTAGATTCGTCACGAACATCGATAGCAACTTGACATCTATCAAATGTATTTCCATAGGCTAAATTAAAATTAGGAAAACTAAATGGTGTCCAACTTCTAAAAACAATACCTGCAATATGATACTTAAAAGAATTATTAACTATGTGCATACTTCCATAATTATTTATAGCTCTAAAATTATTAAACAAGGTTTTTACACTAAAGTTATTGTACTCAATATTATATTTAAAAGAATTCCCAACATTAGTGATGTCAGTGTGACTGTGTCCAAATGTTGGCCAAGGTGAATTTGCCTCTGTCAAATCATCATAAATAAACTGATTTTTTGTAATAATACTTTTATTTAAAAACATGTACTGGTGAAAATTTATGTGGTAATAATAATTATTCTCAAAACTACATTCTCTTGCTATTAAAAGTCCACCCTGATTTTGCAAAACAGAATTTGAAGGTTGGAATGGCCCCATATTAATTCCAAAATTTGAATACCTGATTTTAGATTTATGCATTTGGAGCTCTCCTTGATCAGAAGCACCATGATCACTGTAGCTACTATCTCTTGTGTTACTCATACTCGAACAAACTGGAGCATTTTCACAGGTTGAAATAGTCTGTTGAGGTATATTTGGGTTTCCATTAATCTGAATGCCTAACCAATTATTTAATCGATTTAAAGTTACAGAGTTCGCATTGCTATTATCTGCAACTTGAGTTAATGTTGAATTGAATAATCTCAACCTTCCTCCTAACTCAACTCTTATACACTTATTAGCATTAAATTTAAAAACTCCACATTTCATTACTAATACCACTCCACTCTTCACTATAATATTACCATTGAAAGTATGATTACCATTGAATACATAATAATTTTTTAGGGGATTAGTTCCAAGTACTAAATCTTGACTGTAAATTATGTTCGTAAAGAGCATAATATTAAACAATGTAAATACAGCTATTTTTTTCATTTAATTTGAGCATTAGGACATAAATTTAGTATTCGATATCCTAAATAAAAATTTTAATTCAAATTTAAATTATAACTAACTGATTTAAAATACACTTAATTTTTAAAGCGCATTATAAGCTTTGATAAACCTAGCTCCTAAATTTTTGTAAGGCGGTATATAATCTTTGAACTGGGGATTGTCTTTTAACTTGGTTGAAATCTGTTTCCATAAATCAACCCAGACAATGTCTTTCCCCAAGCGAATGGTTTCGGTGGTTTCGTTGATGAGTACTGAATTAACGGCCAAGGTGCCCACTTGTTTGGTACTCACTATTTGCACATCCATGGCGTTCTCCATGGCCTTGCTGATGTTCTGATAACCGCCACAACTTCCTAATATGGCAATGCGATTGCTATTGGTCATGTTGGCCAAAGTATTTTCAATGTAATAACTGTGCCCGCGGTGCACAATCAAATCGGGGAATCGGTTGCGCGACTCGAAATATTTTCGCAAATCTGCTCTGCCTACAATCTCATTGGCAGGCTTGTTCGCATAAATTTCCATGCGCTTGCCTTTAATGGTTTTCAATACCACATAAGTCCCCTTATCCTCCTTCTTATATAGGGTGGCAGGGTATTGTGTTAACCAAGCAGCAAAAGCGGTTTCACCATCTTCGTCATCAAAGAAAAAATGTTGTTGAATGTGCACACTATCTGGAAACAATTCGGCATTGCTCACCCTGTCTAAATTCGGAATGGCAAACTGATAAGTACTAGAATAAATTTCGGGTGTACCACCAATTAATTTTGAGAGCAGGCCATAAATTTTTATCCCATGATCATTCTTGCTTAACAAGGTTTGTCTGTATTCGCTTTCAATGACTTTTTTAAACAGTGCTTTTATTTTTTCGTTTTCTAAACTACCATAGGTATCGGCCACATCGACTGCCGGACCGAGGTTACCGCCATAATTGTACAAGCCACTCGCAAACATTGTGATCAAAGCGTTGGCCTGACTATCATTCATGGTGCTAAAAAAATCATCGAGCTTGTTATAGCCTGCGCATTGTTTAATAAAAATACGAAAGCGGTTGAAGTTGGTGCGTGCTAAAAAATAATAACCAGACGCTTCTTTGCGCTTTTCCATCATCCTTTTGTACATCCCTAAAAATGAAGATGTGAAAATTTCTTCAGGACAGTATACAATGGCGGTATAAATTTCAATTGCATTGTCGTTGTTAATGGGTTCGAACCGCACAGGCTCTTTATCTTCGTGGCGCAAATTAATTTCTACCACACGCTCCATCCCAAAGGTTTGCAATTCTTTATCGACGGTATAATCGGCCAAGATGTTTTTATTTTTTCTGAGCTCGATTAAGGTTTTGTAAAACAGTTTTGGATTCTTGCTCAAGGTTTCGGCATCTTGCAAATCCATTTTCTTGTGATAAACATAATGCAACAAAGCATAGGCCCGCGACTGCATGCCATAGGTTTTGTAAATGGTATTGATGAGTTGCACAACTGTATCCTTCGAATTTTTAAGAGCACGGTCGACCAAATGGTTGGTACCAAAATATTGTTTCACGGCATTGGGATCGGCCTTGGCAACTGCATTCACCACGGCAGTGCCAATGGGAGTATACGCCAAGTTTTTAAACTTGTTTAACAAATCGGTTGGATAAAAACCTGCCACATGCACCCAATAATCTTTTGCATAGGTTTTAGGGTTGATAAAATCGGCAATTAAAATTCCAGTTTTTAAATCGGTTTTTAAAAGCTCTAATTCCTTGGCATCGTTTTTAAGCACCATGATTTTATTCGCCAACTCGATGGCATGTTGATGCACTGTTAAATGGTATACATTGTGGCGATCAATCAACTTAAGAAATTCTATAAGGGCTTTGTAATTCGTTTCAAGGTTTGTTCCATTGCTAACAATATCGGCTTGTAATTGATCTACCAATTTAAAGTAAACATTGTTGGCCAATAGGTTCTGACTCTTATTGCCAATCACAATGTTTTTATCGGCCTTAAGGTCGAACAAATCGATTCTATCTTGCTCGGCATCTACCAACTTAGAAAAATCTAATTTCTGAGCCATGCTCGAAAGCATTGAAACGACTAGGAATACAAAAGTAGAAAGGACTTTCATTCTCATATATTTTTCAAATATAATGCCATGTTCTGTTGAAACCGACAAAGAGTAATCAATACAAGTCCAAAATAGAACACAGCCCTATAAATCTATTAAATGTTGTAAGTTTGTATAAACCAATACCAATGATTATGAAAAAATACAATTACATCTTTATTGTTTCCATGGCTTGTGTGTTTTTAATGAGTGCTTGCAGAGCGCGATTCTACACCCCCAATCGCAATCCAGTTCCTTTGTTTCAAAATGCTGGCGACTTGTATGTGGATGCTTCCACCAACCTCGTTAACAAATACGATTTAACTGCTGGCTATGCTTTGACAAAAAACATTGGCGCTTATGCTGGCTATGCTGGTTCAGCGCTAAAAACAACCTATACTTATACAGATTCTAACAATACAACCACCAGTACAACAAACGAACAAAAGCGCTACAATGGCGACATGCTGAATTTGGGCATTGGTTATTTTTTGAACAAGGCCGAGAGTTCTCAATTTCGTTTCGAAGTGTTTGGCGATCTTGCCTTGGGCAATTATAGAAATTCCTATAATAGCAATGGTAAAAATGTTTTTCTCAATGGCAATTTTACCCGCATTGGCATTATGCCCAACGTTGGCTATGTGAGTTCGGACAATAAATTTGCAGTGGCCTATTCCATTCGGGCCAGTCAGATTATGTTTTCTAACACGCGCTGCAATGATTTTTCATTTTGGCAAACAGATCTCGACCGCTTAAACAGCAAACTTAATTACACCATGCTAGAGCATGCCTTATTGTTTCGTGCAGGAGGCAACAATGTTAAATTTCAAATGCAATTGGCCATGTACCATGGTTTGAATAGCACCGAACTTGTAAATGCCATTCCTGTGTTTAATGCGTCGATAATGGTTGGCTTGGTGGTTAATGCCAATTTGTTGGAATAAAACTTAAAAACAATTAGTCGATCACAATTTTTAAGACAGTGGTAGTGCCATTTAAATTAATTTTAGCATAGTACAAACCACTTGTATAATCAGCCACATTAAGACGCATTATATTGGCATCCAATGCTTGTGATTTTTGATAGACAATCCTGCCTAAATTATCTATTAATTCAATCGTGCAAATACCTTCATCAATTGTATTGAAATCAAAATAAACAATATGATTGGCTGGATTTGGATAGACCTTCACGCCATTTTTTGCAATTGATTGCTTTATTCCTAAACTACTTTTACAAATTGAATTACCGCCAATCAATTTGGTCATTTCACTGCATAAATAATTATAGTTATAAAGTTCGGTTGAACTTAAAGTACCATTCAATAAATTTTTACTTTCTAATGGATCATTGACAAGATCATAAAATTCCTGTGCCCCATAATCAAACTTAATGAGTTTGTAATTTCTATTGCGCATCCCTTTACCATCTGCGCTGTCGGTGGTCAGTTTAAATATTTCGCTAAAGGCCCATGGTCGAATACTATCAGTTGTATTTTTTAAAATGGGTTGTAAACTTTTACTATCAACTGGTTTGTTGGCGGGTATCTGTGTTTGCCAGTTTTTATAACCAAAATTTTCAACGATGGTGGCAAACAAATCGGCTGTATTCACCAAAGCTTTACTAACCCTGCCTTGGCTTACAACTGCAGGACCGGCAATTATTAAAGGCACATGAATACCATATTCATAGACGGTTCCTTTGGCTTTTGTAAGATCAGCAATTTGTGCAGTGCGCGAGGTATTGCCATTATCACCAATAAAAATAATATCGGTACTATCCCATTTGTTCATCATTTGCAAACTATCAAACAGCCGTCCAATTTCATGGTCCATGGCTTGAATCATGGCTTTAAAATATTGCTTAGGCTGGGCATTAATATCGGCTGTTGTACCAGTCAAACTTGTGTAAGTATGTAAACCTGCAGGGGGTAAATGTAGGGGCTCGTGCGGGGCATTAAAAGCCAACCACAAGAAAAATGGCTTGTTTTGATTTTGTGTTTTCAACCAGTTCACCGCATTGTTTACATTTTCTGTAGGTGCATAGGTTTTAACATTACTAGCAACACCATTGGTGTATTTGGTCCAGTTGGTAAAGCTAGGCAGCTGACCGATAAAAGGACCTTCAAACCAGTCGTAACCCAAGGCTTGCGGACTCATTAAATTAATCGCAGGCATGGCCTGTTTTAAATGCCATTTTCCAATGTCGGCTTTTGCGATGTTAGGGTTAAATTTTTTCAATAATTTAGGAATTGAAATTTCAGCGGTATCAATTTGGTTGCTGCCACCAATGCCGCCTACAATTCCACCAACACCTGTTCTAAAACTATAGCGACCAGTTAAAATGGTTGTTCTTGTACTCGAACAAACAGGGTTGCTGCTAAAATTGGTAAAGCGAACACCTTTGGCCAATAAACTTCTGATGTTAGGTACATCAACTGTATCTACTGAGTTCTCATAAAACCCAAAATAATCTGGACTTAAATCATCGGCAATGATTAGAATGGTATTGCGTTGTGCCTTTAAAGAACCAGCACAAAGGATCAATAGAATGGTGAATAAAAAACGCGGCATTGTTATATTTATTTAAATGGTATTTTTGATCTTAGCATCAATCAAAACGATTAAGTACTCCTTAGTCTTAACTTAAGGAAATGGTTGCATTTACCATTCTATTCAAAATGCTTTTTTAAAACTGCTGAATTAAAGCAAAGTATTCTAGGCTTTTTGCAATTTTAGAAAAAGGCAAATGTTCCATATGGCTTTTCACTTGTTCTTCATCAAGGTCTTTAAAAATAAGGACCGCTCCATTTTTTGTTTGGCGTAAAAAAAGATGTTCTAAGATACCATCGGCTTTCCATTGGGCCACCATGGCTTGTTCTTCTTTTAATATCTCTTGAAAATTGGCTGGAAGATTTTCCATGTCGAGGGTTAAGATGACTTGTATTCTGTTCATTAATTTGTATTTAAATTTCGCCCTTTAGGATTTGTTGTTTTAATAAAAAATGGGCTTAACCCTGTTCTTACATTCACACTAATTTTGAAGGCACTTGGCGACAAACATAGCCTTTCTATGGCGTTAAAAAAATTCAGTTTGGCAAGGTGGTCTTAATCAATTCAAAAGAAATTTTGATTGCTTATTTTAAAAGTTATCACTTGCTTTTTACAAAACGAATATAGCGTGAATTTAGCCCAGCTCAAAAGTAGTGACACCAAATATTTTATTGGTCGCCATGCTAGGAGGCTCACCGTAATACATGCGCGCACATTCAAAAACATAGGCAGCCTCATAGCGTTTAACCATTGCCAATGCTTCGTTATTGACTGCAGGCACATCGATGACAATGGGCTCACCAACTGTCACATTTAAGCAAGCTTGATAAAGCGATTCTGCAATGGCAGGGCTATCGGCAAACAAAGGACCGATTTTATAACCGCGTTGTACTTTTCTTACCACTGCGTAGCCTTTAACAATTCCTTCCTCTTCATATTTAAATTGCGAACTTTCTGGCAACACCAACCAAGGCTTTAAAAATTGCGGTCGCGCCAAACCAAAACAAGGCGCATCATAAGCAACAATGGCATCAAAATCATTGCCTGAAATTTCAGAAATATTAGAATGTATTGACAAAGCTTTTCCTTGCGTTTCATATCTATAATCGTTGTGTGCTTTTTTAAATCCGCCTTTGTCATAAAAGGGTTGCATGGCCACTACCCCATCCATGCCAATGCCTGCCCCTGGGTTTAAGCGGGCCAATAAACGGTTGCGTCTTTCGAACCACAATTGCCGGCCAATGCCATGCGAACGGTGGGCAGGGTGCACGATAAAAAACCCCATAAAACCAAAGGCCTTACCATAGGCAACAATCGAACCGCCTGCAATTAATTCGCCTGCTTGGAAGCAGCCAAAAAAACCATCAGGATCGGTGGCAAAAAAAGCATCAGCATCGTGTAAGCCAGGATTCCAACCTTCTGCGATGGCCCAATCCACTAGGGTTTTTAAACCATTAATGTCTAATTTTTCAAATTGTAATTCTGCTGTAGTCATTTAAAAAATAGATTAAAGATTAGCAATAAATTGATTGACTAAAAACAAATATTAATTTATTAAATAATGTAATGAAATATAATATTTCACATGCTCACTCATCTTTATTTATTAGAGAGAATTATCGTTGATATTTTATTATTTTACCAGATGAGATTCTTCTGTAAGAATCGAATACTTCAAATGTATATAATCCAATCTCAAGTTCACTTAAATCAATTTTTTTTTCACATGTAGAGAGGTCTAATACAGTTTGGCCAATATTATCTCTTACCTTGATGCCATAAGTTTTATTAATTTCTAGATTTTCTAAAATAAGTTGACTATTAGAGTTAATGAAAATATTGAAATTTTGAAAAAGAGATTGGTTAGTATTATTAGTAGACTTAGAAATAGAAATATCATCTATAAATAATGTATCACTTTTATTTTCAAAAGAATTAAAAATGAAGATAAGTGCACTGTCGGGTGCTTCATTATTTTTCCATTTAATTTCTTGACTCATATAAGACCAATTATTATTTGGGATGAAATAAAGTTGAGCACTACCAATTTTGTTATTTGTATCTGAACTATTCCCTTTAAAAAAATCCAATTCTAAACCAGATGAATCAAAAGTCTTGCTAGAATATTTATAATATAAAGAAATTGATTTAGCTCGTTGAGTATATTCAAATTGCTGAAAAGCATATCCTGGTGTTGTATCCATAAATAGAAATATTGGAGAAACACCCAATGAAAATGAGCCTGAATGTGGCATCCCTCTATGACAGCTTGTATTTGCGCCCAATTTATAAAAAGTATTACCCGTATACCAACTATCCAAATCGTAATATGACCCTTTATTAGACCAATTTTCGAAGTTAAGATTCGATTGGCCAATCAAAGAAATTGAATGTAAATAAATAATTAATAATAATTTGTTCTTCATTCGTTTATAATAACAAATATTACAACACAAATACTAATTAAAACAAAAATTAATAATACTACATTGAAGTATCTCAAGAATTTTGGATGCACTTCACTTGAAATTTTATTAATCCTTAATTGATATGATTGTAATAAACTATGAATAATAATAAAAATAAAAATAAATTTTAAATCCATATCAAAAACTATAAACAATATTGCCCCAACAATACTATTTATAGCTTTAAATAAATTTATTCTTTTATTAGTTACATGGCACTCCAATCGGTCTAACATATGTTTTAGGTGGTTCTACTAGTGTTGAAAAGCAACCAGGATAGTTTGCAATATTCTGAGCCCATTTATATATCAATGCTGCGTCGCATCCTGCCAAGCTTGCAGCTAATCCTGCCCAATTTTTGTGAACAGCAAATGAGCCAAAAGCTTGAGACAGGCAGACTTTGTTCTCTTCATAAATTTGACCGCACCTATTGTAATATCCTAGACATTCTGGTTTTGCTGCTGCTGTACCTTCAAGAATATCCTTAACCATATTTTGAACTAAATTCAAATCCGACGAGGACATAGAGCCAAAATTGTTGCTATTAAGAGTTGCAATTGAAGTGTTCATTGTATTGTAGAACGCAGACAAATTGGTATTTGCCGCAATGTTCACCCATTTTATTGAATCATTTGCAATGGAATCATTGAGAATTGCATGTAATGCACAGAAATTTGTTTGTGATAGGTTATTTAGTGCCAATATACTATTTGCGATTGCTTCACCGCAAGCATCTGTAGCACCGCTGTTAGCAAAAAGAACAATTGGAGGAAGAGTTCTTACAAAAGAGCCAGACTTAACATTTAATAAAATTGTTAAAGTTAAAATTGTTAAAAACAATTTTTTCATAATAGCGAAAATAGAAAAAAAAATGTAAGAAAAAAAAATTATTCAAAATGCAAAAAGTTATTATCTATTAAGTAAATGCAGCTGTCAAGTCCACTATTATAAATACATTGAGTATTATTTATATACTTATAAAATTTATAAAACATTAATAATCAATATTATAAAAGTTACTAACATTTGGCAACATTACATATTATTAAAAAAAATGAATATCCGTAAATAATCTTAATTTGAATATTTTGTATTACATTAGCCATTTAAATTATGAATTTATTCAGTTTTACCGCCCATTTTGATAGCGTAGAATCATGCAGGCTTCACTTCAAAGAACAACGCGACAAGATCGGCGTAGTTTGTTTTAATTGCCAGCACAAAGAACACTTTTAGATTAAGAGCCGTTGGAGTTATGAATGTAAGAATTGTAGAAGCAGAACATCATTGCGAAGCGGAATCATTATGCAGAGTTCCAATCTTTCATTTCTGATTTGGTATAAGACGATGTTCTTATTGAGTGCGACCAAAAAAGGATTTTCAAGTAATGAAATACAAAAACAATTAGGATTAAAGCGTTGTGAACCAGTATGGGCTATGGTGCATAAACTTCGCAAGGCTATGGGTAAACGCGATGCTCGTTACACATTGGAGGATATGATTGAAATGGATCAAGGATATTTCACAGTAGAGTCCAATGAAATAGAGAAATCAAAAGGGAAAAGAGGTCGGGCAGCAGCAGGGAAAGTTAATGTTGCAATAATGGCCGAATCAATTTCATTGGAAGATATTGAAACAGGCAACAAGTCAAATCAGTGCAGGTATTTTAAAGCTAAAGTGTTGCCCGATCATTTGGGGAGAATATCAACGAAATAGTATATGAATCTATTGATGATAAAAGTATAGTCTTTGCAGATAAGAGTACCTCTTATGTTGATATTTCAGATTATGTAGAGTTGCATTTTACAGAAAAATCAAACGAACAAACAACTAAGGAAACATTAAGATGGGTACATATATCAATCAGCAATGCTAAGCGCAACTTCCTAGGAAATTTCCATAAAATAAAGGGCAAGTATCTACAGTTATATTTGAATGAGTTTGTCTACAAGCTTAACAGAAGATATTTCAAAGATAAACTCTTCGATCGCCTAGTTATTACTAGTATTACATAATTATGAAAGATTACGGATATTCAAAATAAAAAAAGATTAATAAATGAATGAAATATACAAAGCTTAAATTTTTCGGAGCAATTAATTGGTTTATTGCCAATTGTCAAAAACCCAAGATATAAACCCAAATAATACTCTTAATTCTTTTTTAAGGTTTATAATCCAACAATAATTTTATACCGTAGTTATACAATTTGGTATCTTGTAAAATCCATTCTTTGCCATAGATTCGAATGCTTGGAGCAATTGATAAATCATAGTGCTCATTAACAGGAAAAGTATAACCCATGCTGATGGTTGGCACTGTATTCCACTGGCTTTTATTTTCAAAAGTACTTTGATCGAAAGTTCCATCACCATATAAAATCTGTCTTTTGGTGGTATGCCCTTGTTGTCCAACCAAATCGGCACCAATGGCTATAAATAAATTATCTGCTTTGAAATCATATTGAAAAGCCAATGGCAATTGAAATTCATGAAAAACACCTTTGGTATCAATCTTAGATTCTGTAACAAAACCAACTGTTGGATTGATATTAGAACCTAAGCGCAAACCCACCTCTCTGTTGCGATAGCCTTTTAATCCATAGCCCGCACCTACTCTTAAAAATAAATGTTTATTTATTGCTAATTTCAATTGTACCCCTAAACCAATACCTGCTTTAGGAGCCCAAGCCTCATTATGCTTTGGATCGGTATAATTCAAGGACATTAAGTCGGGCATTAAATAGATGCTTCTAACAGGTTTCGATTTAACATTTGGCACTTGTGCATTAAGCAACAAAGGCAATAAACAGCAAGCAACAATAAAATTTCTCATGGCGTTATTGATTTAATAACAAACATAAGAAAAATAGCATTAACAATTTTGAAATTAATAACGCGCTAATAAAACAAGCTTGTTTAGAACTGCAAATAAATCAGTGCAACTGCTGCTACGGTCATAATGATTAAAGCTGCAAAGCCCAGAATATTCGCTACCAAACCATTCACATTTTCGCCCATTATTTTTTTATTATTTGAAATGTGTAATATGATAGCGATTAAAACGGGCGCTGTCAAACCATACAATATGGCGGTATAGATGAGCGATTGAATCGGTGTGATGCCAATATAATTTAATGACAAACCCAACACCAAAGAAATGGCGATGATAACATAAAAACCTTTGGC
>CANFUB010000029.1 GCA_947450015.1 Bacteroidota bacterium
CTTTGGCGGCACCCATCATAAAATGGTCTAACTTGATGTAACCTGTTTCAGAATTGATCAAGCCGAAATAACTCACATTCTTCAGCTTAATATCTTCACGTGTAATATCTACAAGCTTCTTAATGCCATCGCGTTCTATTGTTAAGGTTACTTTTGTATTTGGTGCACCGCGCAAGGCATCACTCGATTCATCTAAACTTTTGCCAATAAAACTTTTGCCATTAATTTCAATTATTTTATCACCTACTCTTAATCCAGCTTTATCAGCGGCCAAACCACGGTAGACGATATTGATAAATTGGTAATCACCTCGCTTTACACTGCTGCAACCGATGCCTCCATACTCCCCACTGCGCATTATCATGGCATCTTCTGCTTGACTTTCAGTGTAAAAATTTGTGTATGGATCTAAGGAAGATAACATGGCATCAATGCCCTTTTTCATTAAATCACCAGGTTTTATTTCATCCACATAACCTGTGTGAATTTCCTTATACACGCCACCAAATATTTCGATATTCTTACTTACCTCAAAATAATCATCTGCTTGTTTAAAGGCAAAGGTGAGAAGAAGAATAAATGAAATAAATAGAAATTTCTTTTTTGATAGCATCTAACAAAATTAAATAATTTTAGCTACAAAATTTAAAATTTTTCAATTGCGGTGGTCCATGCCCCAAAGCATTTTATTGCGCAAGGTTTTCAAATAAGTATCACCTTCAAAACGCACTAGATTAATTGAAAAATCAGCCTTTCTGATGGCTATTTGAACCTTGTTATCAATCGTTACGGAACGACTGTCTAAACTCGCCAAGAAATAATTGCTTCTACCCTCGATCTCAAAACTGAGAACTTGGTCGTCAGGAATAATAACGGGTCGAACGTTCAAGTTATGAGGTGCGATTGGTGTTACAACTATACTCCCTGATTTTGGGAACAAAATGGGCCCTCCGCAACTTAAAGAATAGCCAGAAGAACCTGTTGGTGTGGCTACTATCAAACCATCGGCCCAATAGGAATTTAGAGGCTCTCCATTCAAAAAAGCGTGCACTGTGATCATGCTGCTTGTTTCTTTTTTATGCAAAACAAAATCATTCATTGCATAATTAAACTGAAATAATGGTTGATTACTATCCAATTGCAAAAGATTTCTTTTATCAATTAAATAACTACCCCGCTTGAGTTGACTGAATGCATCTTTTAATCCACTGGTACTAACGTTTGCTAAAAAGCCTAAACGGCCTGTATTTACGCCAATCAATGGAATGCCACTATCTGCTAATATCTCAACTGCATCGAGTATCGTACCATCGCCACCAATGCAAATTAAATAATCAATTAATTTGTTGTGACTAGATAGCTGAGTAAAGAGCTGACTGGGATCAATTGTTAAATGAAAATTTTTAAATTCGTTGACAAGATGCTCATGGTAATAAACTGAAACCCCTTCTGCCTTAAGGAAATCAATAATCTCCTGAACCAACAAAAGTTGTTTTTCCGAATTAATTACTTTTGAATAAAGTCCTATTTTCATTTTATTGTTTACAAAGATAGCTAAATTTATTTTTACCAATGTTGAAGGATGTGAATTGAGAGGCTAGCGCCTAAAATTCAAAACGCAGCACTGGTGTTTGTGCCTTGTTGCTTTTATTCAGTGCTCTATCATATAATTGAAAAGAATAGTACATCGAATCCGGAAAAATACCAGCAGATGGGGATGCTTTCAGTAGCATCTGAATTTCGCCACTAATACTTTTAGATTTGCCTGTCGGTGTTAAATTAATAATTCTATCGTTATAGTTCAGAAATTCGCCCGGAAAACCTGGCTTTGGAATCTTACTTGCCTTACCGTTCACTACCTCATATATTTCTATAATTAAGTTATTATAAAATGGTGAACTCTCATTAAACGGGGGTATGGTATCATCGGTATTCAAACCAATATCGCCATCACCATCTGCATAGGCAATTATAAAATTTACCGCTGAATCTTTTCCATTTAATTTTAACTGTTCAACTTTTTTAATAGAAATTGATGGAATGATTGATTCATTGTTAGATTCTTGCTTACAACTTGCAATAAAAATAAAAAGGATTATAAATATACTATATTTTTGAGCCATGCTTTTAAATCAGTTAGAAAAAGCGATCCTTACTGTTAACACCGAACAGTTTGACAACTTGGCATTAGAGGTATTCTCTTACCAAAGTGTCCACTGTGAGGTGTATAAAAAGTATTTAGAACTTATAAAAACTGATTTAACAAAGATAAACAAGGTTGAAGATATTCCCTATTTACCGATCGAATTTTTTAAAACTTTTAAAATAACCTCTACAGAAAGTGCCCATGAGATAATTTTTGAGAGCAGCAGCACAAGCGGCTTAGGTGTTAGTAAACACTTTGTCAAGTCGAAGGAATGGTACACAGAATTGTTTAAAGCAAGTTTTGAATTTCACCTAAATGACGCTACAAAATATTGTCATTTGGCCTTACTGCCCTCCTATTTGGAAAGGGAACATTCATCATTGGTATTTCAGATCAATCATTTTATTCAAAATAGTCAGTTTAAGGAAAGTGGGTTTTACTTGTTCGACCAATCTGCATTAGCTGAACAAATACGCTATAATGAACAACACATGATCCCTACTATCTTATGGGGGGTTACCTATGCATTGCTTGATTTTGCTGAATCTTTTCCAATGGTATTAAAAAACACTCAAATAATTGAAACCGGTGGCATGAAAGGAAAGCGCAAAGAAATTGTTCGTGAAGAATTACATCAAATTTTAAAAAGCGCCTTTCAAATTCAATCCATTTTTGGCGAATATGGCATGACCGAATTAATGAGCCAAGCGTATTCCCTTAAAAATGGCAAATACAAATGCCCACCTTGGATGCGCATAATGACAAGAGAAATAAATGACCCTTTAAGTGCTGCTGCAATTGGAAAAAATGGGGTTATCAATATCATTGATTTAGGAAACCTTAATTCATGTTCATTTATTGCAACTTCAGATATAGGAAAAGTATTTGAAGATGGCACCTTTGAGGTATTGGGTCGTCTTGACAATAGCGATACAAGGGGTTGCAATTTATTGGTTTAAAAAAAGCATTTTAATTTGAAAGTAATCATACACCAAATAACCAGTTTTGTTAGTGCCCAGAAACCCGGTCATTGGCTGCTGATATTAATCTTTTGTAGTTGCAGTGTCTACATTAATTATGGTCTAGGTTTGCAAACCTATTTTAATCGACTTGGCGGCACCAAAGAATACTTGAGTTATGTAATGCTTTATGCCATTCACTCTTTATTTGCGTTCTTATCCTATAGTTTTTTTTACAATAATTTCAAATTTTGGAAACAAATAGGCTTTGTTGTTTTGCTATTTTTGAGTTTTCTTATTTTTGCATTTAGAGCTACTTTCTACCAACAATATGACTTAATAGAAACCCTTTCTGTTGAAGGACAAATTAGGATCAATCAGTTCGTTTTTAACGATGTATTTAGACTTTTATATCTATTTGTTCCAATAACCATTATTTGGTTTGTTATGGATAGAAAAGATAGACCATTGTATGGATTAACCTTTAAGAACCACAAGCCAAAGCTATACTTTAAATTACTGCTAATAATGTTGCCACTCATTGCCTTGGCAAGCTGTCTCAGCGACTTTCTAGCTTATTACCCTCGGGTGCATGTTTTAATACCATTAAGCCCACCCAATTGGAAATTATGGTTGTATGAAATATTTTATGGAATGGATTTTATTTCCATAGAACTTTTCTTTAGAGGGTTTCTTATCATCGGTTTTGTCAGGTATGTAGGCATCAACTCTGTTCTGCCAATGGCTTGTTTTTATCTCTCAATTCATTTTGGCAAACCATTTGGTGAAGCCATTAGCTCCTTTTTTGGTGGTATCATTTTAGGTGTTATTTCTTTCCATAGTGGTAGTATATTTGGCGGCATAATGGTGCATGCGGGCATTGCTTGGTTAATGGAAATAGGCGGCACCATTGGAAATTTTTTTAAAACACAATGGCTAGAGTAAAAACGATAGGAACAAATGCTTTAAGTTATCCTGAAATTAGAAATTTCGCAGGGTACAAGTACCAATATTTCCGCTTTAAGAAGGTAATTGATTTTTATAAGTTCCCCTCTTATTTTCTTTTTAAAATAAAAGGTATAATTAATAAAAAATGGCTGAATAGCTTTATGGATGGGGGTTTGAATCGCTGTGACTTTTACCATTTTTTCAATGTTCTCAATTTAGGCAACAAACCATTTATTACAACCTATGAGACAGTAATTCCCCGTTGGAATGACACACCAAAAGCATTTAAAAAAGGTTTAGAAATCATTGCCCGAAAGAATTGCATTCAGATAATTGCAATTTCGCAATCTGCATCTCACAGACAAGCCAACATAATTAAAACATACAGGCCCGATTTATTGGATGTAATTATGCAAAAAAACCGCGTATTATTACCGCCACAAATCAATTTCATAAACACAATTGATGATAAAAAAGAAATTGGCAATACCATTGTATTTACAATTGTTGGGGCCGATTTTTTTAGAAAAGGGGGCCAAGCCATAATGGCTGTATTTGAGCAACTTTTATCTGAAAACAAACCCATTCATTTAAATATAGTCAGTACCTTAAATTATGGTGACTATGCATCTAAAACAACCAAGAAAGATTTAGAAAAGGTAGAAACCACCATCGGTAAATTTGCCAATTGCATTACCCATTATAAATCAATGAGCAATGACGGTGTTAAAAAATTACTTTTAGAAACAGATGTCGCCCTTTTACCCAGTCTTGCTGAAACATTTGGCTATTTTATTTTGGAGGCCCAAGCTGCAGGATGCCCTGTGATTACAACAGATATAAGGGCCATGCCTGAAATTAACAACAATGAATCTGGTTGGTTAATTAATATTAAGACTGGCGAGCGAGATGATGCAGACTTAAGTTATACGAATCAATTAATTCAAAAAATTGAAACGCAATTACAAGCTATTATTTTAGAGATTTTAAATGACCCAAGTATTATCAGACAGAAAGGACGTACGGCCTTAGCAAATATCATTAAGAACCATGACCCTAAAACACACCAAATGATTCTAGAATCAATCTATAATACAATAAAATAAAATGGGCAAAAAAGGGTTCTGGATAATCGCAATTGGTTTGCATTGCTTATGTTTTTTAATGCAAGTAATAGGACCAACAACTTTGCTACAAGACTCAAAAGAATATTTGTTTGCTGCCGATAATTTATTGAATGCACATCAGCTTTATTGCTGGGATTTAACCGATACCATTAATCCTGACTACTTAACCAAGCGACCCTTCCTATTTCCAAGTATACTAGCATTGATAAAGTTCCTAAGTTTTGGTAATTTCAAGCTCTTTGTAATTTTTCTACTTATACTTCAAAATCTAATCAGCCTTTTAAATTTGAAACTAATGTTAAAATTTGTTTTTCATTTTACTGAAAAATTGAATTTTAAAATGGTCTTAATCCTATTAATACTAACACCTGCACAAATTATTTATGCCAATTTAATAATGAGTGAAATATGGCTTCAATTGGTGATCATGCTTTTGCTAAATTATTTTTTATTTTACCGCGACAATGCAAAATGGCAGTTCTTTGCTGCCTTGCTTTGCATTGCGGGCATCGCATTGAAGCCCGTTTTTATATTTTGGGTATTACTGTTCCCTGTTTTTACAATCTATTACAATAGAAAAGCGCTGCATTTAAAACTTATTGGCATCACTTTATTACCTCTAGTATTTTTCTTATTTACTCTGCATTGGAATGAACAAAGGACAGGGATCAGGCAATATTCATCCATTAGTACAATCAATCTTTTGCACTACAATGCATACACATTATTAATTCACGAAAAAGGCATCCATAAAGCAGATTCAATAATAGATGATATTAGCTTAAGGGCTAGTCAACAAAGCACCTACAAGCAACAACAAGTATTCAAGGACAATGCTGCTAAGGCGCTGATCATGGCTAATCTAGGTCCTTATTTTTATTTGCACCTACGGGGTGCACTATTGTGTATTTTAGATCCCGGAAGATTCGATATTACGCAGTTTTTTAACTTGCGGCATTCTCAAAACTTATTGTACGAAAGCAGTAAAAAAAATAACTCAAACGCACTCTTTAATAGTTTCTTAAATCCACTAGGTTTCATCTTAATTGGCCTTCTTGTTTGTAATTTTATCAAATTAAGCATAGCCATTCGTTTTGTTTTTTTAAAGGGTATAAGCATTGCCAATAAATTTCTCTTGCTAGTTTTTCCTTTCTATATTCTTATGCTTACTGGACCTATTGGTAGCAGTAGGTTTGCAATGCCAATTATGCCCATTTACTTAGGTATTATTTTGATAGCTTTAGCGACCAAGAAAAAACCAATTAATCAATAAGTTTTTATTTTAAGTAACTGTAACATTAATTCATTGGCTAGCATTTGGGCAGCAATTGAAAATTTAAAAGCAATAAAATGGGTTGCAATTAATGATTATTGACAATTAATGACTTTTGTGAAGTCAATTTTGCTAAACAGTTTGCTTTGAAAAACCTCATTAACGAGTTCAAGATGGTTAATACTATGCGCATCTGTTCCTAAAAAACTATAATGTCCATTTTGAATCAGCCATTGTGCAAGCTTTTTGGCAGTAGGTGAATAGTACCCAACCAATGACAATAAATTGATTTGAAATTTAATGCCTGTTTCAAGAATTTTTTCTACTTCCTCGTAATTATTTTGCAAATAAACATAGCGTTCAGGGTGCGCAAATATGGGTGTATAGCCTTGGGTTCTTAAGTCAAATATGAGTTCTGTAAAGAATATAGGCTTATTTAAAAATGATGTTTCAACAAGCATATATTCATTGTTAAATTTCATCAAAGCTTCCCTATTTTTAACCCTTTCTAAAAAATATTCATCAATATAATATTCAGCAGCAAATTCAATTTGCAATGGAATGCCATTGGTTTTCAAAGCAGCATTTAGGAGGTCTTTTTTCTCATTAATAATTTCTGGCGTGTTGTCGTAATAATTGGCCATAACATGAGGCGTAGCAACAAGCTTTGTATAACCTAAGTCAACAAATTTTCGAGCCATTAGGAGCGAGTTTTCAAGTGTCTTTGATCCATCATCGATTCCGAATAAAATATGGTTGTGCATATCCCATTTAAGTGGATTAACAACCTTTATTTTTTTTGAAAACAATTGATCTAAAAAACCCATGCTTATCGCTTCTTAAATTTCTTAGTCAATTTAGCAAGCAAACCATTCTTCTTGTCATTATCGTCATCATAATAACCATAACCATAGCCATAGCCATAGTTATTGCCGTACTTATTGCCATAGGTATTCGATTTATTGACATCATTAATAACAACAGATAGGTTCGTATAATTCTTGCTTTTATAAAGATTATTAATATTGCTAATGACAATTTCTTTCGAGAATCCTGAACGCACTACATAGATTGATAAATCACATTTTTTAAATACATTATTGGCATCGGTAACCAACCCTATTGGCGGATTATCTGCCATGATAATATCATAATCTTGGTGTAAATTATCTAATAAATCATCAAATTCCTTCTTCAATAACAATTCATTCGGGTTAGGTGGAATAGGCCCAGAGGTAATAAAATCGAGATTCTTTAAACTCGATTTGTGTATTGTATTGCGCCATTCAGAAATACCCGATAAAATAGAGCTTATGCCTTCCTTATTTTCAACGTTAAAACCAACGTGGATTTTTGGCTTACGCATATCTAAATCTAACACTACAACTCTTTTGCCAGTTAAGGCAAGAATGGCCGCAAAATTAATTGCAAAAAATGTTTTACCCTCGCCACTAATAGTAGAGGTTACACCAAAAATTTGTTTAGATTTTTTGGGCAACATAAAATCTGAATTTGTCCGTATAGCCCTTAGAGATTCACTAATTGAAGATTTAGGATTACCATCCACCACAAGCGTAGATGCAGGCATTTTTTTCTGGTAAGTTGGTATTGATCCTAAAATTGGCGCTATCAGCTTATTCTCTATTTGTTTTTGAGAATAAATAACATTCATTAAAAGATACTTCGCAACAATGTAAATAACGATTGGTAGAATGCCAATGATGATAAACAAGGACCAAATTTTAGTTCTGTTAGGCGAAATTGGAATGTCTGAAACCGATGCCTCGCTTAAAATTATAAATTCGGGAACTGTTCCTGCCTTTGATATTTGGTACTCGATTTGCTTTTCAACCAATGAGAGATAAAATTTTTCGTAGAGCGAGTTAAAGCGCTTTAATCGATCAAACTCCGTTTTTTTGGAAGGAAGTGTTGAATATTGCCCTTTTAATTCAGCAATTTTTTTGCTAATTAAGGCTGTTTTTTCTGCAATGTTCTTTTTACTCTCCTTTACAAAATTCAAAATTTGAGATTTAACAATGGAGATTTCTAGCTCAATTTTTCTGTAAGGTAGTGTTACTTCCTTATTTGAAATTTTTAACAATTCACGTTGTTTAAAAAGGTTATTTAATTCATTTATGCCATTGGCTATTTCCTTGTTCTCAACGCCATATACTAAGGGTACAATATTGTCCTTGCTTTCATCTTTTTGAATAAATTCTAAGATGCCATCAGTTGATTGTGCTGATTGACTTATTTCGAATTTACTTTTTTCTAATTCATCAAGCTCATTTCCTATCAGTGCAAATTCTGCTTCAGGAGCCGAAGTACCAGAAGATTTTACAAAATTTTCAATATCATTTTCATATTTATCAAGTTTGTTAGCGGTCTCCTCAATTTGAGATTGAATGTATAACAAGGTTTGCTCTTGTGATTTTTGCTTCTTCTCTAAAGAGTGCTTTAAATAGACAGTATCAAATGCATTTACAATAACACGTGCCTTTTCTTTGTTAAAATCTGTAAATGATATTTGAATGGTCCTTGCCTCATCATTGGATGCAATTACACTAAGATTGCTGATAATTGCGCTTATTAGGCTATTCTTACTATTTAGGCGAAAATAGTAATTCTTTTGATCCTCAATTGATGTTACGCCTTTATCAAATAAAAGCGCAAATTTAAATTGCCCCATTGTGACAATATCACCGATTTTATGCGTTTGTGTTTCGCCATCTTTATTGTCCATTTCAGAAATCTGATACTGCAGATTATCTAAAAATGAAACTGCAAAATTCCGATCGTAAGGGGTGTACTTTGGATCAGAAAGTATTTGCACTTTGAATGGTGAATTTCTGAAAATTTCTGTTGTTTGGATATTTCCTATCGCATAATACGAGGTAGATAAGTCTACTATATTGAGTACATCTTGCGCAACAAGTGGCGAGCGTATTAATTCAATTTCACCTGAAAGATTGTCATTCTGAGCGTTCGAAAGACTGTTCAACCCAATGTTTGAAGCCTCCTTTTGTATTTCTAATTTTATTAGGGAAGAGGCCTTGTATACTGGCTTTGTATACTTAAGGTAATAATAGCTTCCTATAATTGATAAAAGAATCGAAATGGGAATCCAATACCATTTCTTTTTTAAAATTAGTATAAGTTTTTGAATATCAAATTCAATATTGGCTGATTCAATATTCTCAACATTTAAATTATCATCTTTCATTATTTGGCAACTAATGTATTAACTAAGATTGAAAATGTAACAAGTACTTGGACGATATTGATGATAAAAATATTATCTCTAATACCTTCAGCAACAGGCCTTCTCACCGGTTCTATATAAATAATATCATCTGGTTTTAAACTGATAATCGAACTTTTCATATCGGCGATGGTTCTTAAGTTTACGATTGTAATTTCAGGGTTCTTTAAATCACCACGAACAATTCTAATATTATAACCTTTAGAATTGTTATCAACTCCACCGTACAAAGCGATGGCTTCAAGTAGATTCATTGTAGGACTTGTGAAAGGAACTATTTGACCACCTTTTCCACCCAAAATAATGATCTTTTTATTGACAACTTTTGAAATAACATAAACCTCGTTATAATAGGTTTCAAATTTAGAGGAAAGTAAACTGTCTAATTGTGACATTTTTAATCCCATCACCATTTGCTTACCGATAACTGGAAAATGACAAATTCCTGCTTCAGAAACTTCAAATGATGGTTTATCATTAGACACAGCATTAAGGTCTCCTATAGCTGAAGTAGCAATGAGCTTACCCGATGGATCAATAATATTTTCTCCTGCGTTGGTATAGAGTGTAAATTGAATCTTATCACCAATTTTAATGGGATAATCAATAATTGTTTTTTGATATTCCGACTTCCAATTGATTTCTTCTTTATCGGCTTGCAACAATACGTTTGAAGTGTATGATTTGCATCCAGGCAAAAGGACAATCGCCAACATAGTAAAGGCGAATAACTTCATGCCTTTTACAATCTTATTATTTGGAGAAAAAAATACTATTTTTTCTTGCTTCATTTTTTTAATAGTTTAATTAAATATTCACCATAACCACTTTTAACAAGCGGTTGTGCTATTTTTTCTAGTTGTTCGTTGCCGATATAACCCATTCTCCAAGCTACCTCTTCAATACTTCCTATTTTCCATCCTTGGCGCTCTTCGATTACCTGAACGAATTGTCCAGCTTGCATCAAGCTATTAAAAGTACCTGTATCAAGCCAAGCTGTGCCACGTTGCAAGATGCCAACTTTTAATTTTCCGCGTTTTAAATATTCTTTATTGACATCTGTAATTTCATATTCTCCTCTAGGTGATGGTTGTAAATTTTTAGCAATTTCAACAACATCATTATCGTAAAAATATAGGCCTGGAACTGCATAATTTGATTTTGGATGCAATGGCTTTTCTTCGATGCTTATGGCTACATTGTTTTCATCAAATTCTACAACGCCATATCTTTCTGGATCGCTTACATGGTAAGCATAAATTACACCGCCTGTTGGATCATTATTTGATTGTAAAAGCGATTGCAATGAGGAGCCAAAGAAAATATTATCTCCGAGAATAAGTGCAACTTTTTCTTTGCCAATAAACTTTTCGCCTATGACAAATGCTTGGGCTAAACCATTGGGAATAGCTTGCTCTGCATAAGAGAATTCACAACCCAATTGTTTCCCATCGCCAAGTAATTTTTGAAAATGCGGCAAATCATGGGGTGTAGAAATGATTAAAATTTCTTTAATTCCAGCCATCATCAAGGTTGACAGTGGATAATAAATCATAGGCTTGTCATATACAGGCATCATTTGCTTACTTACAGCAAGTGTTAATGGATGTAATCGGGTGCCACTGCCTCCAGCTAAAATTATTCCTTTCATATTCTTTGCTTTTTTTATCTGCTTGCGTACATAGATTGATAGTATTGTTGGTAGTTACCTGTGGTAACATTCTTTAGCCATTCTTGATTTGCCAAATACCAATCAACTGTTTTTTCTAATCCTTGTTCAAAAGTAACTGAGGGTTCCCATCCTAATTCATTCATTAATTTACTGGCATCAATAGCATACCTAAAATCATGACCCGCTCTGTCTGTTACATAACTTATTAATTTTTCAGATTCACCAGTTTCTCTTCCAAGTTTTCTATCCATTAATTGGCATAAAAACTTTACGAGTTCGATATTTTGCCATTCATTATTACCTCCTATATTGTAGGTTTCACCATTGCTTCCTTTGTGGTAAATATCATCAATAGCGCGTGCATGGTCCTCAACAAATAACCAGTCTCTTACATTTTCACCCTTACCATAAACAGGCAATGGTTTATTGTTCATAATATTATTAATCATCAATGGAATTAATTTTTCCGGAAAATGATGTGAGCCATAATTATTGCTGCAATTAGAGATTTTAACTTGCATTCCATAGGTATGGTGGTATGCTCTTACGAAATGGTCGCTCGATGCCTTAGATGCAGAGTATGGAGAGTTTGGACTGTAGGCTGTAGTCTCTAAAAATTTACCTTCATCACCCAATTGGCCATATACCTCATCTGTACTTACGTGGTAAAAGATTTTATCGGCATATTGATTATGCCAAATGCTTTTTGCCGCGTTTAATAAATTGACAGTGCCAACCACATTGGTTAATACAAACTCTAATGGATTTGAAATAGAGCGGTCAACATGTGATTCTGCTGCCAAGTGTATTACGCCATCAAATTGATGTTCATGAAACAAGTGTTGAATAAATTCAGCATCAGTAATGTCGCCTTTTACAAAATGATAATTGGATTTATTTTCAATGTCTTTTAAATTTTCCAAGTTTCCTGCATAGGTTAATTTATCTAAATTGTAAATCTCATACGATGGGTAATGATTAACAAATCGTCTTACCACATGTGAGCCTATAAAACCTGCACCACCTGTTATTAATATTTTTTTTGTCGTCATTTTCGTGTGTTTAAGTTTTATTGCAAATCTTCTAAATACATATCGAAAATAAGTGTGGCATTGGGCGGAATAACGCCAGGATATCCTTTTTCACCATAAGCTAAATAGGCTGGAATAATTACCCTTACCTTCATTCCTTTGTTCATTAATGGCAATATTTCTCTCCAGCCACCAATAACACTTGCACCAACTACAGGCAATTTAAAAGGCTCAAATGTGCCAAAATTACCATCAAATTTTTCGCCAGTTGTTAAATAGCCAGCGTAGTAAATAGTGGCCGTTTGACCCTCTTTCGCTTTATTAGTTTTATCGCCAGCATTAATTACAATATATTTCAATCCTGATTTTAACTTTACTGTATCTTTTCCCTTGCCACTATATGCTGTATACGCTACTGGCTTTTTGACACTCACTAGTTCCACTTCAAAAATTAAAGTTGAGTTAGGAGGAATATCCCCCAAATCTTGTGCACCATAACCAAGTTCAGAAGGAATAATAAGCGTAGCTGATTCGCCAGTCTTTAAATATGAAAATCCTTCATCCCAACCTGGAATGACTTGCTGAGCGGCAAGTATAAATGAGAATGTTTGATTGCGGTCCTTAGAACTATCAAATTTCTTACCATTGGTGAGTGTTCCAGTGTAGTGCGCTTCTATCTGATCGCCTGCAGCTGGTGCAATGCCCTTTGGATTCTTCTTAGTAATTACATAGCGTAAACCCGTTTTTGTGGTTACAGTATCATTTTTTATGACTTCGGCTTTTGCAAAACCAATGGTCAGAAATAGGAACAATAGGTTAATCGTTTTTTTCATTTATTCTACTTTTAAAATATTTATTTCGTATACAAGTGTTGAAAAAGGTGGTATCATTAAATCGACTCCTTTAGCGCCAAAACCTAGGTCATATGGCAAAATAAAGGTGGCTTTTTCCCCTTCTTTCATTTTTATGAGTAAATCATATAAACCAGTGGGTTGAAATTGATCACGCGAAACGCGAATAATTTGTGGTTGCCCCATGGTATAGGTATTATAAAATTCTGTGCCATCAAATAGCTTTCCAATAAAATGAAATTTAACAATACTGTTTTCATGAATTTGCTTGGCAGTATCGGCACTCGACTTTGCATGAAATTGTGAGCGAATGCCAGTTGAGGAATCGAGTTCCATGGTTAAACCCTTTGATTTAACGTAAGTAATAATGTTTTTAACCTCTTCATTCCAGCGGGCTATTTTTTCAGTATTGATTACACTGTCTACTTGAAATTTATTCATTCTCTTGTCCATCTTCACAATAAACTTCAAATCGCTACCAGCTTTAATATAATTCGGCAAAGACGTTTCTAATCTGGTTTTAAAGAAAAATGAATCTGCATTGATTAAAAATTGAGCGCTATCCCCTTCGGCCATAATACCTAAAGCTTCCATTATATCCCCACCTTTATGTGTTGGAGCGACTAATAATATTCTATCTGGTGTTCTATTAAAATTGCTAAAAACAATTGAATCCTCAGAATTAGTAATGCTGTAATAGCATTGTAAATAATCCCCAATTGCAGGCAAGGCAGTCTTCTCGCTTCTTTTTAGAAATTTAAAACGAAGTCCGCTTTCCGTTTTAGAATATCTGTTGCAGGCACTTATGCTTGTAATAACTATAAAAAGAATGATATAATGGATTTTACGCATTGAGTTCTTGACTATATAATTTTAAATTTTCTTTTACTTGTTTTACCGTTTCTTCTAGTGTAGCAGTGCTACTTCCTCCAGCTGCATTAAAATGGCCTCCTCCGTTGAAGTGATTCATTGCAAATGCATTGGCGGCAAATTTACCCTTGCTCCTAAAACTCATCTTGACTAATTTTGAACGATCAATCACCAATATTGCAAATTTAATACCTTCTATCCCTAATCCATAATTTACCAAACCCTCGGTATCACCTGTCTGGATATTAAACTGCTTTAACTCGTCTTTATTAATGCTTATGATGGCGGTATTATATTCTCTTAATATTTCAAGTTTCTTATTCAGTGCATAGCCTATAAACCTAACTCTGTCTTCTGTAAAACTATCAAAAACCAAGTCGTGGATTGTAACATGATCGATGCCATAATCCATTAAATCGGCTGCTATTCTGTGCGTATTACTTGTGCAATTACTATGTCTAAAGGATCCTGTATCAGTCATTAAACCTGTGTATAAACAAGCTGCACAATCTTTATCAATATAAGAATGATTATTACTTTCTGTTATGAATCTATGGACCAATTCACAAGTGCTGCTAGCTTTGTCATCCCAATAGGTAAGTTGCTCGAAGCCTTGTGGAAATTGATGATGATCCATCAAAATTTTTATCGCCTTACTATTGCCAACAGCCTCACCAAATTCATTGATTCTTGATAAATGATTAAAATCTAAACAAAAAATGAAATCGGCTTCCAAGGCCATTTGAGTTGCTTTTTTTTCATTTCCCTCAAAAATAACAACCTCATTACTACCTTTCATCCAATGTAAAAATGAAGCAAAATCCGTAGGTGTTATAACTGTAGAAGCAATGCCAAAGTTTTTCAAAAACAATTGCAAACCTAAGCTCGAACCCATTGCATCTGCATCTGGCTTATGATGCGTTGTAATAATTACTTTAGGTGCCGCAACGGATTGAATTGCTTGAAGGATATCTGAAGCTTGGTGATTTGACATTTATTTGAGCTTGCAAATATGCTTAAATATAAGTTATCTATAGTAAAATTTTTCGCCCAAAAGGTCAGTTTTTACTGACCAATGGCTTATTTTTAAGACATAGGCAATTTTATTACTTCTTTTCTTTTGGTTTTTTCAGTGCACGACACTCGATTTTATTAAAACTAATAATAGAAAAAAACCTACTTTTACTTTAAATTGTTTTAACAATTAAAGCAAAAACAAAAAATAAAAGAAGTTATAACTATTTGATAATCTATTGTTTACAAATTTCCATGTGATTAACCTTGTTAAATTGCGCATTTTTTTCTATTTTTCACTTTTATACAATTTAAAAACCATGATGCTAAAATCATCTGTTTTATTTTCTTTTTGCTTGTTATTGCTTGCTTCTTGTTCTAAAAAAGATGAAAAGCTAGTAACTGGCAATGTGCCTAAGAACTATGAAGATGTTCCAACCGTTAAGGTGGAAAATTATATCAATAGAGTGTATATCGATCTACTTGGTCGCGAGCCTTTAAATACCGAGAAATTAAGAGATGTTGGACTAATGCGGGACGGTAAATTAAGCTTTGAAACGAGAAAGAAAATTATCACCCGATTAATGACTGATTCCACTTTTGTGCCAGGCGATTCATCCTATAAAAAAGCCTATTATCAAAGAATCTATGATTTAACGAAAGCACGCTTGCTAGAAGGTGCGGAAGATGGAGAATTTGAAAGTCAAATTGGCATTTCGCAGTTTTCTTTGCTTTCATCTAGACTATTAGGCGATTCCATTGGTGTTTTCTCAGCAATGGTAACCATCGATCGCTGTAAAAATGTTTTGCGCTC